>DAITOW010000285.1:2343-3924 GCA_036833965.1 Oleiphilaceae bacterium | reverse complement strand
ACTTCGCTTTTTTCTTACCGAAAGCCTTACCTTTGAGCATGTCAGCCTTCAGGTCAGGGTCGCCGGCAGCCGCCGCAAACGTTGGCATCCAATCGAGGTGCGCCATTATATCATTGGAAATCGCACCTGCCTTGATCTTGCCAGGCCAACGAACCATTGCTGGAACGCGATACGCACCTTCATAATTACTGTTTTTCTCCCCGCGGAACGGAGTGATACCAGCATCTGGCCAGGTATTGAAGTGCACACCATTATCAGTCGAGTAAAACACGATGGTGTTATCGGCGATCTTCAATTCATCAAGCTGATCGAGCATTTCACCAACTAGCTGATCGTGTCGCACCATCATGTCATTATAGAAACCCTGACCTGACAGGCCGACGTTCTTCTCAGCCACATGCGTTCTGAAGTGCATTCCTGTGGTGTTAAGCCATACAAAAAACGGTTTATTCGCTTTGACCGATTTATCGACAAATTTCTTGGCCGCTGCAACAAACTCTTCGTCTGCTGTTTCCATGCGCTTTCTGGTCAACGGGCCAGTATCTTCGATTTTGCCGTCAGCATAGGTATGCAACACGCCACGAGGACCAAATTTCTTTTTGAACTCGGGATCTTTCGGGTAATCCGGATCCTCCGGCTCTTCCTCTGCATTCAAGTGATATAGATTACCAAAGAACTCGTCAAAACCATGATTTGTTGGCAAGTGCTCATCGCGGTCGCCCAGGTGATTTTTACCGAACTGCCCCGTTGCGTAACCTTTGTCTTTAAGCATCTCAGCGATCGTAATATCACGATCCTGAATACCTTCCGCAGCACCCGGCAAACCAACTTTGGTCATGCCCGTACGAAGGCCAGACTGACCGGTGATAAAAGTCGAACGACCTGCAGTACAACTCTGGTCTCCGTAATAGTCGGTAAATCGCATACCTTCGTTAGCGATACGATCAATGTTCGGTGTGTGATAGCCCATAATTCCGTCACTATAGGCACTAATGTTTGTAATACCGATGTCATCACCCCAGATCACCATAATGTTTGGCTTCTCGGGCGCTGCAATCGCTGCCGTGCTTATTGTCAAAAATAAGCCGGCGATGGAACGCTTGACGCTGAACATAAACATCCTTCCCTTACTGTTTTACTTAAAATAACCCTTCAAAAAGCATACGCCCTAATCGAATACTTCCCCAAGGACTTCGCCAAAGGCACCCGAGGGTGCTTTTATACCGACAAGTGCAGACAAGGTTTTAGCCACATCCACAGTATAGACTGTACGCGTAACCCGCTGATCCCGGATTCCTTCTCCGACAAAGACCAGAGGCACATGACTGTCATACGACCACGGAGATCCGTGCGTCGCCGCTACTTCCAATCCATCGAAATCGTTGATAAACCAGTTCGGCTCGAAAACGACATAGACATCTCCGGAACGGGGAGCATAGAAATTATTGAGTACTGCCCGCTGAACCGGTCCATCAGCAACACGATTTTCTTCAAGATCACGACTTGATACCGCGAACCGGATTCCCTGAAACTTCTGAAGTTCGCTTGCTATCGCCTGTTCAAGAGATCTCTGGTCAACCG
>DAITOW010000285.1:0-2333 GCA_036833965.1 Oleiphilaceae bacterium | reverse complement strand
ACCGCAGATTGTTGTGTTGCGGAAGAAGTAATATAAACATAAGGGTGGCTGTATTTTTCAATTAAATCGCCCTTAATTTTGAATTGCTTCTTGATGCGCGCTATCGCCTCATCCTTTTCCCAACTATCGGGATCAACATACTCAGCCGGAATACGCTTCGACTTTAAATATCCGGGAGTATCTGGCCCTCCGTGATCAGCACTCAGAACAAGCAGAACATTATCAAGCCCGACTTCTTCGTCGAGACTTGTGATCAAATCACCTAACACCTGGTCAAGCCTTAGCAAGTTATCCTCTGCTTCAAGGCTGGAGGGGCCAAACAAATGCCCTACATAGTCTGTTGATGAAAAACTGATACTTAGGAAATCGGTTACATCGTCCTTCCCAAGAGCTTCATTCACGATAAGCTCCTTTGCGAAAGACAGCGTCAACTCGTCTCCGGCAGGACTTGTGGTCAAAAAGGTAGTGAAATACTTTCCGTCCTTATCCCCGTACGCATGCGGAAATGTCCGGCCAAAACCCGGAAGGTTCGTTTCCCACTCACGATCATCCGAGTCACCATAAAGATAGGTACTTTGTTCATTCAACAGCGACCACTCGGTATTCGCGTATTGAAATGGCAACTCCCTGGTGTTCCATTCTCTTACCCATTCCGGGTAAGCATCGTAATAGTAAGTACTGGTAACAAACTCTCCAATCGCCTTCGAGAACCAGAAGGCTTTTCCTCCATGACCAGCCATGGCAACAGCGCCGCGATCTTTGATTGAGACCCCAAAGACTTTTGCTTTTCCATTCGTCGCCGCGATTAACTCATCACCGAATGTGGTTGCAAGAATCGCACGAGGCGACCGACCATCCGTCTTGGCTGCTTTCTGAGTGGGGTCAATCTCGGTATCCTGATTCACATCTGCATTTTTCGACAGTAACGCATAGTCCGGATCTTCCACATTGTAGGTCGTCGACCCTGTCTTACGATCAAGCCAGACATTGCCTACCATGCCGTGCACAGAGGGCTGAGCACCAGTGGACAACGTAGCATGACCAACAATGGTCTCTGTATTAGCATGCGCGTGGTGGGCATCAAGATAGACAGTACCGTTCTGGAGAAAGTAGTTAAAACCGCTCTTACCAAAACGATGAGCGTAACGATTGGGTAGATCTGCCCGGAGTTGGTCAACCGTCACCTGGACGATTAATTTTGGACCGGCTGAAGCAAGAGAAGCCGGAACCTGAAGCAAACACGAAGCAACAAAAAGCCCTTTCCAAAATCCGGACGTACGGCCCTTAGGCATCATCTCTGAACAACTCCCTAGAGGTTACACGATTATTTATAATTATGACTCCATAGCCTAGTGCACAATCAAGGCTCATGCAAACGCTGTCCGCCCTTTAGCGGGGCGCACCTTGTTCTATATCAAGCATTGCCTTCAAAGAAAGATTCGACCAACATCAAGCTGCAATATACTAGACTCGTTAGTAAACGATGATCGATACACCACTTATAAGTACCATACAAGCCAACAACGAGGGAATATGAGTAATTCAGAATTAGTGATCGACTACTACACGGATATTCTTTGCGTCTGGGCCTGGATAGCGCAAAAGCGTATAGAAGAACTAAACAAGCATTTTGGCAATAAAATCCGCTTTCGCCCCTTGTATGTCGATATTTTTGGCTGTACCTCGAAAAAGATGGAAGCCCAGTGGGCTGCCAAAGGCGGCTTTGACGGATTTGGACAGCATGTTGTCGATTCTGCCTCTGCTTTTGAAGATGCTCCGGTTAACCAGAAAATTTGGTGTCAGGTAAAACCTACGACCTCAGCCAATGCGCACATTATGATCAAGGCTGTCGAAGATACTTATTCACAACAAACCGCGATCGACTTGGCCTTAAGTTTTCGACAAGCTTTCTTCAGAGACGCAATCGATATCAGCAACCTATGCATTCTCGAACGTTTAGTAAAAGAGCAAGGCCTGGATTTCGCTCCAGTTAGAGAATCGATTGATAACGGCCACGCGATCTCTCTGTTAATGCATGACTATCAACAGGCAAAGCAATTCGGAATCAAAGGCAGCCCCTCCTATGTGCTGGATGGCGGCAGGCAAACTTTGTTTGGAAATGTCGGCTATCGGGTGCTTCAGGCAAACATTGAAGAGTTGCTAAAGAAGCCGGAAAGCGAAGCAAGCTGGTGTTGAAAGAAAATACCTACTTCTGAACTTCCCATTTTGTTTTGTAGGCAATAAAAAACCCGCATCAGCAAGCTGTGCGGGCTTTTATATTGGTACGACCGAGTGGATTCGAACCACCGACCCCCACCATGTCAAGGTGGTGC
>DAITOW010000284.1:0-3935 GCA_036833965.1 Oleiphilaceae bacterium | reverse complement strand
CGCTGCCATACCGACTCGGGCACGGAGGCAAAATCCGGTTGGAAGCCAAACGCCTCGTCGCAGGCGAGCAGTTCGAGGTCTGCGCCTGCCAAGTAAGTTGCTCCCTCGTAAATTTGATAAAAGGGATTGGGGCTGACGACGAGAGCATCTGAGCTCGAATCAACAATCGCCTGGGTGATCGAAAATATCGCTTCTCTTGTGCCTGCAACGGGAAGGATGTTTTTCTCCGGGTCTAAAGAGCCGGATTCAAGAGAAAATCGCTTGCTTGCCCATTCTGCAATCGCTTTACGTAATTCTGGTAAACCTTTGGTGCTAGGGTAAATCTCCACCTGACGAATGTTTTCGATAAGAGTGTCCAACACAAACTGCGGTGCAGGGTGTTTAGGCTCTCCAATCGAAAGCTTGATCGGTTTAAGCTCAGGATTTGGTGTAACCTGTGCGAGAAGCTTTCCCAGCTTTTCAAACGGGTAGGGCTGCAGTTTTTCCAGAAGTGGGTTCATGTTTATCCTTAACCAGTTAACGACTTAAACGCCGTTTCCTGAAAGTTCATCAAGTTGTTCGCAAATGTCAGTTTGCAATTTTGCACATTGCTCAACATCACTCAAGGGTGACCCGTTCTCCTGGGTAACGAAAAATACGTCTTCCACACGCTCACCGAGCGTTGCAATTCTTGCGCTCATGAGGCTGAGGTCATGGGTGTAAAGAATTTGCCCAATACGGGCGAGCAGGCCTGGTCTATCCGGCGTGACCACCTCAATCACAGTACGGTGGTTAAGTGCGTCATTGCTGAGTGTTACCTCAGTCGGGAATGAAAAGGTCTTTAATGCGCGCGGTGTTCTGCCGGTAATGATTTCGGGATAATCCTCGGGATCGTCAAGCGCTTCGCTCAGCTTCTTCTTGATTTGCTCTACGCGATCACCGTCTTCTGATAACGCGATGTTATTAGAATTAGTGATCACAAAATTGTTGATCGTGAATCCGCCACGTGCTGACGAAATTCGCGCACTCAACACGTTGATATTGAGTTGCTCCAGCATCGAGGTGATCGCGGCAAAAAGATCATCATCCGAACGCAGATAAATCATTAGTTGCGAGAAACCACGTCCGGTGCCGTCGGTCTGATCGCGCAGCGCGATAACGGGTAAACTCTTATCTTCCTGGTCAAGGATCGCTTTGCATTGCCAAACGATGTTATCGACGGAACCTTGCAAGAAGTAATCGTCATCCAGCGAGTCGACGAGATCGTTCACGTGTGAGGCTGGGTACTCGCTTTGAAATAGGGTAGATCGAACTTCCTGACGTGTCGTACTCACCCACAATGTGCGGTTAACCGGGGTGTCGGCGCCTTTACGAATTGCTCGGCGCGCCTCAACAAAAAGCTGTTGCAAGAGGCTCGCTCGCCAAGTATTCCAAAGTTTGGGGTTGGTCGCTTGGATGTCGCATACAGTGAGAACATAAAGATATTCCAAATGCATAATGCTTGGAATACGCGCCGCGAACTCGTAAATAATGGATGGGTCTGCCACGTCTTTTTTCTGGGCGGTCATCGACATCAGTAGATGCTCTTCAACTAACCAGGCTACGAGACGGGTGTCGCGCTCGCTGTAATGGTGGCGTTTACAAAATTCAATGGCATCAATAGCACCAAGCTCTGAGTGATCGCCGCCGCGGCCTTTTGCTATGTCGTGGAAAATCCCGGCGACAAAAAGCAGTTCGAGTTTGGGTAGTCCGCGAACCAATTGCGCTGCCACGGGGAAGACATTCTGATGCTCTTCATCGTGCAATCGGACGATGTTTCGCACGAGCTTGATAGTATGGGCATCGACCGTGAATACATGGAACAGGTCGTGCTGCATTTGCCCGACGATATTGGCGAACTCCGGAAGATATCGTGACAAAACATTGTATTTGAGCATGTTGCCGAGCGTTCTGTGTAAACGATGGGGTGTTCTTAAAATCTCCCGAAACATCGTTGTATTTGCCAGGTCTCGCCGGAAGTGATCATCGATTAGGTATTGATGTTCCCTGATCGAACGAATGGTCGTTGAGCGGATACCCTTGATCTGCGGGTTTTGGGCCATCACCAGAAAGATTTCTATCAGGGCATACGGTGAGCGTTCAAAGACATGCGCATCGATTGCCTCAATGTAGCCATTGACCAACTGAAAACGGTTGTTCAACGGAGTAATTTCTTCTGAGTGGTTTGGATTGAGGTAGAAACCGTCAAAATACTGGAGTATCAGGTCCGCCAGCTCTGCCAGAGCCAACACTGTTCGGTAGTAGCGCTGCATCATGAGCTCAACGCCAAGCGCGTTTTTGGTGTCTTTGTAGCCGAGAATGTCTGCAACTTTTCTTTGGTAGTCGAAGAAGAGGCGGTTCTCACTTCTTTTCGCTACCATCTGCAAACCATAACGCAATGACCAAAGAAAGGTCTCGCCCGAGACCAAAAGATTGAATTCATCATCCGTCAAAAAATGGTAACGATCGCGTGGCGAGCTCGCTTCTGGCCCGAAATGACGTTTCGTTATCCAACCAACTGTTTGAATATCGCGCAACGTGCCGGGGGAGGACTTGATATTTGGTTCCAGATTGTATTCTGTGCCGCTGAATTTTTTGTGTCGCTCTACTTGCTCGTTAAATTTCGCGAGGAAGTATTCGCTGGAGGTGTAAACTTCGTCCGAATAAATTCGCTTAGTTAGCTGTGCGCAAAGATCTGGCTCGCCTGAAATGGTTCTTGTTTCGAGCAGATTGGTCGCTATCGTGACATCCACCTTCGCTTGCTCGATACATTCTTCGATGGTTCGAACACTGTGGCCAATGTCTAGAGACAAGTCCCAAAGCAGGGTGATAAAACTACTGAGTGACTCGCCAACGTCGGCGCTGATTTCGTTTCTCGCAAGTATCAGTAAGTCAATGTCAGAATGCGGTTGTAACTCGCCCCGCCCATATCCCCCGACCGCAATCAGTGCATAGCTGGAGGGGTCTAGCTCATAACGAGACCAGAGCGCGCAAAGGATTTGGTCCATGAACCATGCTTTGGTAAGAATAATGCCCCGAATGTCTTCGCCATTGCAGTACATCGAATCAAAGCAGTCACTTGCTTCTTTGAGATACCTTTTCGCCGCTTTAGCCGGATAACTTGGTTGAGTCAGTTCTTCGAAAAGCGCTTCGATAGAGATGTTGGCGGATTCCAGAAACTGCGCCTTCAAATCCGGCGCCAAATTCATTGTGTTCATGCGATTCCGAAGTGCGCCTTTTCCTCGTCCCTCATTGTTAGAACTTCGCATCCATCCTTGGTTACTAGTACCGTGTGTTCCCATTGCGCTGAGAGTTTGTGGTCTTTCGTTACAACAGTCCACTCATCGGGAAGAAGTTTGCAGTGGCGTTTACCCTGATTGATCATCGGCTCGATCGTAAAGGTCATGCCTTCTTTCAACTCCATTCCGGTGCCCTTTTTTCCATAATGCATGACCTGAGGGTCCTCATGGAATACTGCACCAATGCCGTGGCCGCAGTATTCGCGCACCACTGAGTAGTAATTGCTTTCAGCATGCTTTTGAATGACCTCGCCGATGTCGCCCAATCGAGTGCCGGGTTTTACCAGTTCGATGCCTTTGTACATGCACTCTTGGGTGATTCGTACCAGACGCTCAGCTGCAATGCCGGGTTCCCCAACGAAAAACATCTTGCTGGTGTCTCCGTGGTAACCATCCTTTATTACGGTAATATCGATGTTAATGATGTCGCCGTTTTTGAGCTTCTTTTTTTCTGAAGGAATTCCATGACAGATGACGTGATTTACCGATGTGCAGATTGATTTCGGAAATCCTTTATAGTTGAGCGGCGCCGGAATCGCTTGTTGCGTGTTGACGATGTTCTCATGACATATGGTGGTTAGTTCCTCTGTTGTCACGCCTGCGTTGACATGCGGGCCG
>DAITOW010000283.1:0-3958 GCA_036833965.1 Oleiphilaceae bacterium | reverse complement strand
CCATCAACATGAGGAATGTTTGGCTTCATTTGTGCCCAGATGTCATTGGAAACGGTAATACCATTACCATTCAAATCCATACTGAACGCCGTAATGATGTGCGCCTGGGTACCAAAACCAATGGTTGCACCAAGAGGCTGACCTGCAAGCATGTGAGCGCCATCCAGCTGACCATCAATGACTCGATCCAAAAGCACCTTCCAGTTCGCCTGAGCTTCGAGCGTCACGTACAAGCCCTCTTCTTCGAAGTAGCCTTTCTCATACGCAATCGCCAATGGCGCCATGTCGGTCAATTTGATGAAGCCAAACTTCAGCTCTTCTTTTTCCGGCCACCCTAACTCTTCGGCCTGTACCGATGTTCCAATACATGCACCTGCGGCGACGATAGACACCGTAATAGCAGTAAACGTGGTCTTTATTGACTTCAAAAGTCCGTGTTTTCTCATGCCTTACTCCAGCGTGTTAACAATTTTCCCGAAAAAAAAAGCCCGCACGGCTAACCTTCATCAGGAACCGTCCGGGCTACATTGCCTGGCAACAGCATGCATCGGTGCACTGTGTTGCTACTTTATTTCTGCAAGCGCTTGTTCGTTTCTAATCTGAGGGACACTCATCAGCCAGACCGAAGTCTCGCTACTTGCGCTGTTACTTACTCTGATTGCAATACTGAGGCCAACTACAAAAACCTATATTTTTCATATGGTTAGCGATAATCTGGCAATCCTTAATCCAGCAAGAGTGCACCAATAAGATAAGCTGGGGACTAAAACTGCACAAATTCGGAGCTTATTGTGCGATACAGATCCTCACGAAAAATCTCTTCTATCGAGACCTGATTAAGCATCTGTTGTGAAACCTGCCCGGCAGCCAGCATTTTCTCAAGTAACCAGCGCCCGTGCTCAACTCTCGGGATATTCACTCCTTCCATGTTGCTGGAATAAAACCGGTTATATTGCTCCAGACGGCGCGGAGATGCGGAATGATGCGTCAGACAACTTCCGAGCAGGGAAGGCGCAATGACATCAAGGGAGGCGTTAAGATATTTCGACTGAGCCAACATGCGCGCAGCCTCAAAACGATTCGGGATATGCTCCAACCAGCGACAAGCTCTTTCAATCGCTACGCAGAGAGCAGTGACGCTACCCGGATATTGATCAACAAATGCGGCAGTAAAACCCAATACCTTTTCTGGCTGATCCTGCCAGATATCGTAAGAAGTCAGAGCCGTATAACCCTTACCCGAACGCACTGCTTTTGCGTTCCAGGGCCCGCCAACACAATAGCCGTCAATCTCTCCGCTCGATAGGCAATCAACCATGCTTACTGGAGGAACGGTCAGAATGTCGATATCACCAAGATCTACTCCTCCTGCGTTCAACCAGTCGAGCATTTGATAGTGATGGCAGCTGTAGGGAAATACATCGGCAAATTTAAGTTTGGCTTTTCCTGCAGCCTTGCGTTCGGCAATAATGTGCTTCAGCGCAGCTGCATTTAAAGGCTGGTTCGTCTGAATAGACCCTTTTTCTGCAAGGCTTTGATACAGAGCTTCCGAGAGAGTAATCGCATTGCCGTTAAGACTCAGAACGAGCGGCGTCACAACTGCGTGAGCCCTGCAACCCAAGCCCAGCGTACTGGCTATCGGCATTGGCGCGAGCATCTGTGCGGCATCCAGAACTCCGGTGTGGAGCTTGTCTCTCAAGGTTGCCCAGGAGTTCTGTTTCTGAAGAGAAACAGCAAGCCCTTGCGCATCAAAATAACCTAATTCCTGAGCAACAATGAGTGGGGCCGAATCCGTTAAAGGAACAAATCCTAGCGTTACTTCTTTTTTTTCTATCGCTGGCATAAGTACACCTAAAAATTCATGTTCTTCATCATCGAAATAACGGTTTTGGCCACATCTTCCAGTTTCTGCCCGGAATCCATCGCTGTTTTGCGCATACTATGAAAAGCATCCTGCTCAGAGAGCCCTTTGTTTGTCATCAGTAAACGTTTCGCCTCGTCCACAAGCTTGCGCGCTTCAAGCTCACTTCTCGTTTGCGTTAGTTCGTCCTTGAGTTTTTGATACTCATTGAAGCGCGCCACTGCGGCATCAAGAATGGGGCGGATGCGGCTGGTATCGGTATCACCGACAACATAGGCACTGACGCCCGCTTTTACAGACTGGTTGATAAGCTCCTCATCGCCCGCTTCGGAAAACATCACCACGGGCTTGGGGTTATAGGCAGAGATCATGTTAAGACTTTCCAACATATCCCGGGTGGGAGATTCAATATCGATCACGATCATATCCGGTTGCCAGGCATCGACCTCCTTCAGCAAAGCAGCGCCCGGACTTGCAAGGTGACGAATGCGGTAACGCGACTTTTCAAGAGCAGCGATCACTCCCTGTGCCCGCTCGACGTTCTCGTCAATCAAAAGAATATTGAGTTCTGAAGACATTATTCGTTTACGGCCCCCAACCTTGGACTCGTCGATAGAAAAGCGGCGAGTATAGTGAGAGCCATGTAAATTCCAAAGTTATATCGCAAGCAGTTCAACACTCGCTGTATGCGAAACCTGCGTGAGCGTATAACGATAATCAACAACCCGCCCAACGATGGTAATCGCGGGTCCTTTTATCTGCTGCATTTGTACCTTTTCAGCGATGTCTTTTAAGGTGCCGATACACACAGTTTGCTCCGGGTGCGTTGCATGCTCAATGACCGCCACCGGCATGTCTTGATCCATACCATGCCCTGTCAAACGGTCACAAATCTGTTGAATCCGACGCAAACCCATGTAGAACACCAGCGTTTCCCCGTGCTTACTATGTTCATTCGGCACCATGGATGCCCAATCAGGTTCTGACTCAGCATCTTTTAAATGCGCAGTCACAAAACGAACGCTCTGCGCACAAGCCCGGTGAGTCAAGGGAATGCCGGCATAGGAAGATGCGCCAGAGGCGGCGGTCACTCCTGGCACCACACAGAACTTGATCCCGGCTTTCTGCAAGGCCTGACACTCCTCACCAACTCGTGCAAAAATCGCGGGATCACCGCCTTTTACTCGCACAACCTGTTTCCCTTCAAGCGCGAGTTTCAACATTAACGCGGTAATGTCCTCTTGGGACATACTGTGTTGAGCAAAGCGTTTACCAACGTAAATTCTCTCTGGCTTTGAGGGGAAGAGGGCGACGACTTCATCAGAAACAAGCGCATCATAAAGAATGACATCTGCATTCTGCAGCGCCCTGTAGGCCTTAAGCGTCAGCAAGTCTGCCGCACCAGGCCCAGCACCAATAAGAAAAACAAAGCCTTGAGATGCACCACCGCCTAGCCGGTTGGATTGCCAGTTTGACGACCATTTTTTGAATAACGTTGACGGTCTGCGCTGCCCTATTTGAGCTAACGCTTCTTTAAAACGTGTGGTAAAACTTTCTGCCAGGATACTCATACCAAGGCCTCCTCACCATCAAGACAAACTGCTTTGAGAGAACGTGCTCTCAGCATCTGTTTTAGCTCCGACTTGCAAGAACCGCAGTTCGTGCCGCATTTAAGCTCATCGCCTAGAGCGTCAACCGAGTGACATCCTTTATTATCGATCGCGTCAACAATCGCTTTCTCACCTACTTTAAAGCAGCTGCAAACCACGCGGCCTTGCGCAAACTCCGATGCAATTTCGCCATGCAACAGCAAACGTAGCTCTTCGCCATCGATCTCTTCCTTAGACAAGAGAAACTCAAGCCAGGAACGCGAAACAGTTGTCGCAGCGCTCTGTTCAAGGATTAGTCCGCAAAGCCTGTTGTCACCGAGATGCACTGTGACCTTGCCGGTAGGCGTTTCATATGTCATCCGCTCACTGGAATCGATCACACCGAGACGTGAACAGATTTGAGAAAAGCTCTCTCCGTGTTCAAAATTACTAATTCGATACAGGTATCCCTCTTTGACTCTGGTTTTACTCCAGACATCTGCGATGA
>DAITOW010000282.1:0-3965 GCA_036833965.1 Oleiphilaceae bacterium | reverse complement strand
GAAAGCGAGGTTCTCTAGTGTCAATTTGGGTGGACGCAGACGCTTGTCCTAAAGCGATTAAAGAAATTTTGTTGCGGGCATCAAAGCGCACAGGCACGACGATCACTTTTGTAGCCAATCATGAGATTCCGATTCCTATGGGTTACGCCAACGTACGCAGCTTAACTGTTTCTTCAGGTTTTGATGTCGCTGACGATCTCATTGAAGAGCAGGTTTGTGAAGGCGATTTGGTCATTACACAAGACATTCCTCTTGCTGATGCAGTGCTTACCAAAGGTGCCAAAGTCATTAACACCAGAGGTCAAAGCCTTACTAAAGAAAACATCAAGCAGCGTTTAAACATGCGTGACTTTCTGGAAACCATGCGTTCGAGCGGAGTTCAAACTGGCGGCCCAAAACCCCGGGGGCCACGGGAAATACAGGACTTCGCTACCGTACTAGACCGTTGGTTAGCGAAGAACAAAAGCTAGGGACTGATCAAGCAGCACGCTAGTCTTTAAAGCCCTCAAGATATGTTGCAAGAACCTTCTCAACGGATGCAATGCCCTCCTCAAGAGCCTTTTTTACTTCTTCCATGGAGATCGGATTGAGACCGTGCAGGCCTGCTGCCCAATTTACGCTTAAGGCAAGGCATGCGTAGTTCAGTTTGAGTTCGACCGCCAAGGAAGCTTCTGGCATGCCGGTCATGCCGATCATATCGCCTCCGTCCTGTTTTATGCGCATCACTTCTGCAGCACTTTCCAACCTAGGTCCATTGGTAGCTGCGTAAACTCCGCATGGAAGAATGTCGATCTCGGCTTTCCGTGCCGCCTGTATAAGCGCCTTTCGGATACTTTGAGTATACGGCTCGGTGAAATCCACATGTTGCAATGCCAGACCGCTACCATCATATATGGTGTGCTCTCGGCCCCAGGTGTAATCAATAATTTGATCCGGGACGGCCAACGCCTTTGGCGGCATATGGCTATGTATGCCGCCCACAGCATTGATCGCAACCACGTCGCTGACACCAAGCTCCTTTAACGCATGCATATTCGCACGGTAGTTGATTTGGTGCGGAGGAATACTATGCGGCTGGCCATGTCTGGCTAAAAAACAAACCTCGACGCCATGATACATCCCGGTCGTGATATTTCCGCTCGGTCGACCATAGGGTGTATCGATTGAGTGGGTTTGTTCTGCCTTAAATGCAGACAGTTGGTTTAAGCCTGTTCCGCCAATAATCGCGTGCATCGGGTTACTCCATTTTAAACAAGATTATCTATCCGCACTCTGCGTAGACAGTTTGTCATCTAAACCCGCATGTACGAGTTCAGGCAGGTGAACAGTAGAGGTCGGGAACGCGAACTCTGCCCCCTCAGCTTCAATGATCTTTATAATTTCGACCAAGACTTTTTGTTTAACCGAGTGATACTCGATCCAATTAGTCGTTTTAGTAAATGTGTAAATAAAGAAGTCTAACGAGGATGCACCAAATGCATCAAAATTAACGATGAGGGTTTGCTCCGTATCAATATCCGGGTGCTGACTCAACATCGCTTTTACTTTTGCTACAACCGCTTCCAGTTGTTTTGCATCATCATACCGAATACCGATTTTCTCGTAGATGCGCCGATGACTCATACGAGATGGGTTTTGCACTGAAATGTTAGCGAAGACTTGGTTAGGCACATACAGAGGCCGCTTATCAAACGTGCGAATTGTTGTTAAGCGCCAGCCGATTTTCTCTACAGTGCCTTCAATTTCCTTATCCGGGGACCTGATCCAGTCTCCCACCACAAAAGGACGATCCAGATAGATCATCAAGCCACCAAAAAAATTGGCAAGAAGATCCTTGGCCGCAAAGCCTACGGCAATGCCACCAATACCGCCAAACGCAAGCACACCGCCAATACTGAAGCCCAAGGTTTGCAGCGTGACCAAAACAGCGGTAATGATGATCGATGCTCGCAAAAGCTTGCCAAGAGCGTGCACCGTGGTTTCATCCATTGGCTCACGAACCCGGTTTGGATCAATCAGCAAGTTCTCGGTTCGCGCAATAAAGCCGACTACAAACCAGGTAAGACAAAAGATAATGCCAATACGCTGAACAGGCTCTACAAAATCAAAAGCGGCGATGTCGGCGTATCGGCCTGCAGTGTAAGCAGCAATAGAAAGGCCGACGATCCAGATTGCTAATGATGCCGGTTTGCGTGCGGCAAACAGTAAAGCGTCATCCCAAAGATTCTCAGTTTTCTCAAAATGGAGTTCAATTCTGGAGAACACTCGCTTTGATACGAAACTGACAGCCGCAGTAATCAGAACGACTCCGAATATTTCGAGCACACTTTGCAGTCCTGCGTCCCCTAAGCCTGTCTCTGAGAGCCATTGGCTAATGCTATCCAAAACGTCCATTTTAAGCTCCTGATGTCATTAAATCTTCTGCAATGTGAACCGCTGTTTTCCAACGAGAGGATGAATGCAGCTCATTCCAGCTATGTTGTTCTCCACCCTGCATTTTGCACAACCTTGCGACGGACTTATCATCTGCTGAGAACGCCCTGCCCGACAAATGCTCTATCACAAGATCTGCCGCCGCAGCGTCATTGCAGACAAGAACCATGTCGCACCCCGCTTCCAGAGCGGCATCTGCTCGCTCTTCAAATGATCCTGCAACACTGGCTCCTTCCATAGAGAGGTCATCGCTAAAGATAACGCCATCAAAAGCACACGCGTTTCGAAGTATATCAATCCACACCGAAGAAAATCCTGCAGGAAGGCTATCGACCGAGGGGTAAATGACATGGGCGGGCATCACAGCATCCATGCCTCGCTGGCTCATTTCTTTGAATATCGACATATCTTCCTGCTCAATAACTGACCGGGCACGATCGTCTACTGGAATGTCTATATGCGAGTCGGCCTCAACTGCACCGTGGCCAGGGAAGTGTTTCCCTGTACTCGCCATTCCCGCCTCATGCATTCCGGCGATAAAAGCAGAACATAATTCGACAATGGCTTTTGGGTCTGACGAATAGGCTCTGTCACCTATCACCGCAGAGATACCGTGATCCCTGTCCATAACCGGTGCGAAGCTGATATCGATATCAAACGCTCGTAATTCAGCGGCCATTAACCAACCAAGTTCACGGGCAAAGTGCAACGCTTCACTAACGTCTTTCTCATAAACGCGTCCGAGACAAGCCATGCAAGGTATTCGGGTAAATCCCTCACGAAAACGCTGTACCCTGCCGCCCTCATGATCAACGGCTATAATCACTTGAGGCTTTATAGACCTGATTTGTTTAACTAATTGTTCCAGCTGTGCCTGACTTTCAAAATTTCGCGTGAAGAGAATGACGCCGCCAACCAGTGGATTCTCTAAACGCTTGATCTCTATCTCGTTGAGCGAAAAGCCCTCAAAGTCGATCATGACCGGGCCGATGATAGGTGTTTGTGTCATTGTTACTCTTTTATGATTACTTGGGTGTAAATCGGGGTGTGTTCAAACAGCTCGGCAACATCTTTACAGCGCATTCGAATGCAGCCATGTGACGCAGGTATGGACATTGGTTCAGAATCTGGCGTGCCGTGAATGTAAATGTACCTTGCTTTTGAATCTACATTGCCAAGCCTGTTAAAACCTGGCTCACAGCCGCTTAGCCATAAGATTCTCGAAAGAATCCAATCCCTTGAAGGGTGTTTCTCCATTAATTCGGAGCTAAACAATTCGGGTTCGGGAACACGACCTACAAAGCTTGTATTGAGAGGAAGTTGGTAGCCTATTTTGCTTTTTACCAAGTGAACCCCGAGTGGGGTGCAAAAAGACCCTTCTTCCTGCCCGACACCATTTGCCGCGGTCGAAACAGGGTACAGTTTTGAAAAGTCCGGCGTTCTAATTTCGAGAGTTTGATCGCCGATGCTAATGATGATTTGATGAATCATGCTTTGCTCGTCTGTCTAACGGTTTCAGACTAACAATACAC
>DAITOW010000281.1:0-3968 GCA_036833965.1 Oleiphilaceae bacterium | reverse complement strand
GCTTGATCCAGTGTTAACAGTCCGCCAGATGACTGCATGATGAAAGCATCAGAGCCTTGCAGTTTGCTTTTGAGAGAGTTCAGATAGAGTGATACTTTTGGCCCCAGCGATGCGTTAAGCCAGGTCGCTATTCCTCGTTCATATTCCTTGTAAACTGGCAGCACAAACGAAGAGCGGGAAACAAAACCGAAAGTTTGTAATGCCTCTTCGAGACGACGTTCTTCTTCGTCTCCAAGAAAGGAGAACAAAAGGTTGATCGCTATTGCTTCGACTTTTAATTCCTTGAGAGAAGCTAGCAAATTGGCGATATCTTCTTCTTTTAGGGGTTTTACCAATGCACCTTGAGCATCGCGTCGGCAATCAACTTCCAGACAATATTCTCGAGGAACAGGCGGCGAGGGTTTGTTCGGAGTGAGGTTATAGAGCTCTCTCCGGTTTTGTCGGCCAATGGTCAGAACATCCCGGAAGCCCTTGTTCGCAATATAAGCAGTTCGGGCACCTTTTCCTTCAAGGGCTGCGTTTGTCGCAACGGTGCTCCCATGCACAATCTCGATAGCTTGCTGGCTCAGCAAGTGCTCGACACCGATTTCTTTGATGCCCAGCAAAATTGCCTCGGCAGGGTCGTCAGGTGTCGAAAGCACTTTATGAGTTTGTACAGATCCGTCCTCATGTACGAGAACGAAGTCGGTAAATGTGCCGCCAGCATCAATACCTAAATGTTTGATTTGCCTGTCGAGCTTCGTAGACAATGTTGCGCCTCATCCAACGAAAATAGAGAAAGAATGTGCCAGAGCTTCCAGAAGTAGAAACCACGCGTCGGGGTATTTTGCCTTACAGTGAAGGGAAAGTCCTGCACGAGATCATCATCAGGGATTCCCGTTTACGCTGGCCGGTGTCAGATGAATTAGTCGCTTGGCGTACCGCAGAAGTCAAGTCTCTGCTGCGCCGGGGAAAATACATCATTATGGGCTTTGATTCGGGAAGTATCCTGATTCATTTGGGAATGTCAGGTAGCTTGCGCGTTGTGAAGCATTCGGAACCCATCCAAAAGCACGATCACATTGATTTCGTTTTTGATCAAACGCGGTTGCGTTTTAACGATCCGCGACGCTTTGGATCGGTACTTTGGGCGGAAAATTGGGAAGATCATCCACTGATCGTGCATTTGGGGCCCGAACCGCTTTCTGAAGACTTTGATACAGAGTATCTGTTTCAAGCGTCGAGAAACCGAAGTGTTGCGGTTAAGCAATTTATTATGGATAGCAAGGTGGTGGTTGGTGTCGGGAATATTTATGCTAATGAGGCGCTGTATCTTTCAGGAATCCATCCCAATCGAGCGGCAAAACGGATTTCAAAAAGGCGCTATGCGGTCTTGCTGGACAATATAAAGCAAGTGCTCACTTCCGCTATAGATCAAGGTGGAACTACATTGAGAGACTTTGTTGGCGGTGATGGTAAGCCGGGGTACTTTCAGCAGCTTTTGTTTGTCTATGGTCGACAAGGTAAACCCTGTAAAGGCTGCGGGACGGAACTCAAGGAACTGAGACTGAATGGCCGAAGCACTGTTTTCTGCGGGGTATGTCAAAAATAGCGCTCAAACTGAGCGATGAATGACATAACAAATTAGACAGTAGCCAAACAGCAGCTATAGTTAAATCATTCACTTAACCTATTCTTTTAGAATTATCTTTAAATACATACGGCTCTGGTGGAGGAGTTCCGATGCACCATAAAATCAAACAAATATTGTGTGGCCTTGCCCTTTCTTTGACTTTGGCTCTTCCCACAATTTCTCACGCTAACGCAATTAGTGAGACGCCAAGCGCGCTTGCAATGACAGGGGATGCTATTTTTGTTCGCCCAGTGATGCTGGCGACCACGATTATTGGCGCGGGTATTTTTATTATTTCCTCTCCTTTCTCCGCGTTGGGCGGTAATTTCGGAGAGTCGTTTGAGGTCTTGGTAGAAGGCCCATTTGAGACTACTTTTATTCGTTGTTTGGGCTGTACACTCAATGGTCGTAAAGCAGCAACCGTTGTTGAGCAGGATGACAACGAAGAGGAATAATTCGTTTTAAAGAATTGAAAAACGCGAGTCAGCTGTTCTGCTCGCGTTTTTTTTCGTCTGCAAGATGAGTTGAAAAGTTCTAGGGCGTTATGCTTTGATGTAGCGATCCCAAGGGAAGTGTACATCTCCAACCGCATGAAAGAACGGATTAAGCATCTCTTCTTTAGTGTTGTATCGCAGCGGGGTCAGATCCGGTTTAAAGATTTCTCCACCGGCACCTGACAAGACTGCGTGTGCTGCTGCAGTATCCCACTCGCTAGTCAATGCCAGTCTCGGATACCAATCGGCACCCCCTTCGGCACAAGCGCAAATTTTTAAGGAACTTCCCATATTGACTCGGGATATTTCTGAAAAATCCTCAGAAATAGCATCCAGCATCCTATCGAGCGCCTCTGCACCGTGCCGCCGGCTGCCTACGACTTTAAGCTCGCCCCCCAGACTTAGCTTCTGTGCTGTAAGCTCTGTTGAACCGCCTTTATCGGTTTTGAAACTGCCAAATTCAGGCCCGCCGAAATAGAGTTTATCCAATACCGGAACAAAGACGTATCCAAGCACCGCTTCGTTGCCGCGAATCAATGCGATATTGACGGTGAACTCGGCATTTTTGTTCAAAAATTCTTTTGTTCCATCCAGAGGGTCAACTAGCCAATACTCGTTCCAGCTTTTTCGCTCATCGAACGGCGCCAGCCCGCCTTCCTCTGACAGGATGGGAATGTCGGGTGTCAGTGCGAGCAGGCCCTTTTCGATAATTTTATGCGCCGCGATATCTGCTTTGGTAACGGGTGAGTCGTCGGATTTTGTATCCACATCGATAGGTGCGGCCTGGTTGTAGACATCCAGGATGGCTTTGCCAGCCTCCCTTGAAATCTGCTCAAGTGCGGGAAACATCGTTCTTAAATCTGACATATCTTCCTTGCTTGGTTAAAATGACGGGAACAAACGTGACCCGAGTATAAAGATTTTGATGCTTGACTGGAATGAAATAGACACGGTCTTCCTGGATATGGACGGCACATTGCTTGATTTGCATTACGATAACTACTTCTGGTTGCACCATCTTCCCAAACGTTATGCAGAACTCAAGTCGATGAGCGAAGAGCAGGCTCGCGAATATTTGGGGCAGTTCTTTCAAAGCCTCAAGGGCACATTGAATTGGTATTGTTTTGATTATTGGGCAGAGCTTTTGAGTATTGATCTAGTTGGCCTGAAACATGAAGTGAAAGACAAAATAGCCTTTCGTCCTCATGCCCAAACATTTTTGAAGATTCTTGCTGACGCGCACTATCGTGTGATTCTGGTTACCAATTCTCATCGCGCGGGCATTGAAATAAAGATGCAATGCACCAATCTAGGCGACTACATTGACGAGATACACACCTCTCATGACTTTGGTATTCCCAAGGAAGACCCTGCCTTCTGGAAAGAGCTTCAAAAGGTATTGCCCTTTGATCCTGAAAAGACAGTGTTCTTTGATGATAATGAAGACGTTTTATACTCAGCAAAACAGGCAGGTTTAGTGCATTTAATTAACATACAGCAGCCGGATAGTCAGGGCGCAATGCGCCAAGAAAGCCGGTTTCCATTATTGAAATCGTTTTTAGATATCCTGCCAGATTCATGAGTAATCAAGACAAGACTGAAACCAAGGTTCGCATCGACAAATGGTTGTGGGCAGCGCGATTTTTCAAAACCAGAACTTTGGCCAAAGAGGCCGTAGAGGGGGGAAAGGTTGAATATAATGGGCAGCGATGCAAACCGGGCAAAACCGTTGATCTGGGAGCTGAACTTTCTATTCGGCAGGGTTGGTTTGATAAGGTTGTGATTGTCAAAGGGCTTTCCGATCGGCGACAGAATGCAAGTATTGCGGAGACACTTTACCAGGAAACGGAAGAGAGTCGTGT
>DAITOW010000280.1:0-3974 GCA_036833965.1 Oleiphilaceae bacterium | reverse complement strand
CAAACCTCTTGACTGACCATGCAAGGAGGACAAACCCTGATGAAGCTCCTGGGAGCTTACTACCGCCGCTCCCGGAGGCACATTGAACGCTGAACTGTCCGATTGGGTACGAAGTTTCCGGAAAAGCTTACCTATTGAGGAAAAGGGTTCAGATGGCGCACCTTCCCGTCTAGCTGATGCATTGCTATTTCCGCTGTCACCCCCAGCAGAACCAGACTTCTCCAAATCGACAGCAGAAACATTACCCTGATCAATACCATCATGATTCAAAGCCTGTCCGCCATAGCCCAAATGGCTAGAGTTTTCACTGCCAGATCTCGAATCAGAATCTTTCGTTGTCCCTGTAGCGCCGCCCCTCGGATGGGGTTTACTTGAGGAATCTCCTTGATCTGAAGTACTTTCTTCAACCTGCTTTTTGACATTGTCCGACTGGGACGCAGACTCCTCAGGACTTTTCACTAGTTTCGCTAAAGACGCGTCAACCAGAACACCAGCTTGAAGCAATTGCTCATTCAACGCATCAGTCAGAGCTTCGATCTCCGGCATCAAAGCACTTTCAAGTATTTTGAAAGCGCGTCGCTCAAGTACAAGATCAGACAAGTAGGGGTGTATCGCTGCATGAAAAGCATAAACCAACCTTTCGGGACCCAGAGGACTGCCACTGCCGGCCTCATTACGATAGCCCATAGAATCCGTTCGCATTTTTAGCAGTAACAGAGAGGAACGGAAATTCTGTTCGAGCTTTGAAGTCAGGACTTTGCAAATCAACCAGTCCTCAAACTCACCCTTTCCGACCAAATTTAAAGACGATTCGGTGTCATCCGATTGTTTTCTTCCCAGAGGGCTAAGCTTTAAAATTTCGCTACTGATTTTCGCAAGAATTGTTGATTCAAACTTTTCCAGTCGCTCCGCAATGCTCATCCTTCTATTTGCATCCTGGTCAGTTGCGGAACGAACAGCCTCTTCTTTAACCGCTTCTGCAACCTTGGGTAATACCCCCTGATATACACTAGATGTTTGCCGGTCAATGAAAGCCAAACAACGCTCGATAATCAGTCTATTTTGGGACGAGAGAGTCGGCGTTGGCGACTTTGCGTAACGCTCTTGCAAAAACGCAACAGCATCCGGATATTTGTTTACGAAACGCAACCCGGCCGCAGTGCGCGTGAGATGGACAGGTTCTGCGTTTACGAACAATTCTCGTCCCTGAGCATTCTTGAAACTGACGCGCATAATTCGGATCGTACTGTCTACAGCGATACTTCCTGGAGCAAAAGAGATATACATTCCCTGCTCGCAGAAATCCTCTATGGTGCATGCAAACGAATCCCCACTCTCCAAAAAGAGAGTTGCGGCCTGCTGGCTCGATATACGCTCAAGCGATCTTCTTTCCTTTGCATTCACCGGTTCAACCCTCCATATCCAAATTCACTCTCACAGAACTTTTCTCAACACTTTAGAGTTTCGAGCCGTATTGTAGGCTTTACCACTCGGTAGAGCGTCGTGACCACTGAGTTCAAAACCACGTTCAAGAAACCAGTGCTCTGTCTGCGTTGTTAGCACAAACAGATGCTTGAGACCCTGAGCTTTCGCTAGCCGAACCACTTCCTCCAGAATTCTGTCACCCCGTCCCTCTCTCCGATAATGCGGATCTACAGCAAAACAAGCGAGCTCTGCGGATTCGAATTGCGGATAAGGATAAAGTGCCGCGCAAGCGATAATCGCGTTATCGCGCACATTTACAGTAAACGCGTGCAGCTCTGTTTCAAGCAATTCCCTTGATCGTCGAACCAAAACACCCTGCTCTTCGAGTGGCTGAATTAATTCCTGAATACCGTTCAGATCATCAAGCCGAGCCGGACGCAGCTCATCATAACTCTCCTTGCTCACCATGGTGCCTACACCATCCCGAGTAAACAACTCCTCCAGTATCGCTCCATCTTCGGCAAAGCCGAGCATATGGACACGTTTAACACCGGCATTACAAGCTTTACTTGCCAAATGCAGCAAGCGGTTGCTCTCCAGCAGAGGGTCTGTACGCATAAGATGAGCCAACGATAGCGCATCAATCTGTCGGACAATCTCCCCTCGGGAGTCGCATAGCGTACTCTCCTGCTGACCAAGATAGATCAGCTTATCCGCATCCAGAGACTTGGCTATTTCCATTGCAAGATCGTCGTAAGACAAATTAAAAATTTCGCCAGTGACCGCATATCCTTGCGCAGTTTGAATAAGCATCGAACCAGCCTTCAAGTGCGCCTGCATGCTCTCGTGGTCAACCCTTCGTACCTGTCCAGTCCAGCCAAAATCAACCCCATCAATGACACCACGAGGCTTTGCAACAATAAAATTTCCACTAATGACTTTAATGGCAGAACCATGCATCGGTGAATTCACGATACCGATAGAAAGCAGCGCTTCTACTTCACTTCGAACCTTGCCGTAAGCTTCGAGCACGCATGGAAGTGCTTCCTTACTCGTAACTCTGTAACTGCCCGAAAATGACGAACTGATTGCACGACTGCTTAATGCCTGATCTATCTGAGGTCGTGCGCCGAGCACAACCACAATCCGAATACCGAGACTACTCAACAAAGCCAGGTCATGAATGACATTAATAAAATTTCTATGCTCAATCGCTTCACCGCTAATACCAAACACCATGCAACGATTGCGATGCCTGTTTATATAAGGCGAGGCATGCCTGAACCAGTTAATCCAATCTTTCATTTTCTTATAGTTTCTTCTATACAGTTCATTTAAGGAACCTTGACACAATAATGTTGAATTAGGGAGCTCAGCACTTGAGCCATTCCCCGAACCTGATCCGTCGCAAGATATTCGTTGGGTTGATGCGCCTGATCAATCGATCCGGCGCCCATCACAATAGTATCCAAGCCCATCGCGCTGAGAAATGGCGCCTCTGTCGCGAAAGCCACCGCTTCTGAATCAGAATTCGTCAGCTTCTCGCATATTTCTACCAACTCCGATGACGCCGGGGTCTCAAAAGCAGGTACCGCTTCCACCAGAGACCGATGTTGGACATCAATGGCATGTTTATAACCTGTTTGACATGCCAGCGCCGCGATTTCGGCATGCAATGACTCTACCGACATACCCGGCAAGGGTCGCAGATCAAAGTTCAACTGGCAGTGTCCGCATATCCTGTTAGGGCTATCGCCACCGTGCACAGCGCCCACGTTCAAGGTAGGCCCGGAAACCGCAAAGTTGGCGTTCTGATATTGACTCTGTAAGCGCGTTCTAAATGCGAGAACCTCTCCCAGAAAACCGTGTACTGCCTCTACCACACTGTTTCCCAGGTCCGGGTTTGAGGAGTGCCCGGATCGGCCCTGAAACTGGATCGATTCCATCATAATGCCCTTGTGCATGCGAATCGGGGTTATACTTGTCGGTTCGCCTATCACTGCGGCTCTTGCGGGTATCGATGCGTTGCCTGCCAATGCTCTGGCACCGGCCATAGAGCTTTCTTCATCCGCTGTCGCGATAACCACCAGAGGTTGCGTTAATTCTGCACCTTCGAGTTGTCTCAACGCTTCGACAATAATGGGGAAAAAGCCCTTCATATCACAGGTGCCAAGACCGTAAAACTTCTCCTGTTCAAAATGCAGCTTAAATGGATCCGAATTCCAGCGCGATGCATCAAACGGAACGGTGTCGGTGTGCCCTGCAAGTACCAAGCCGCGATTGCCCGAACCAAGGGTTGCGATCAGGTTATACTTTCCCTTCGTCTTATCAACATCCTGAACAAGTGTCTTAAAACCCAGCTCATCAAACCAGCGTTTAAGAATTTCAATAACGGCCTCGTTACTGTTATCCCAAACCGGATCGGAAGCGCTAATCGAGTTTTGCGCGACAATCTCGCCAAGCAAATCGGCGAATGGCGCAAGCTTGACCGGAGCAACCCTTGTCACTCGACCCAAACCTCGAGCGTTTCAATTTCTGACAGATTAATT
>DAITOW010000279.1:0-3992 GCA_036833965.1 Oleiphilaceae bacterium | reverse complement strand
ATTCCGGTGTTTTCTTCGACACAAATTTTAAAGTCGTTATACTACGCGCACTGTTTTCATTGAGGTCTTTTATGTCCTATTCGTTGCTCAGATCTGCTCTCTTTTCTCTTCCTCCTGAAACCGCGCACGACTTGTCGCTTGATTGGCTTAGCGCGTTGAACCGACTCGGAATTGTTCGACCCTTTATGCCGGATGTGGTGAACGATCCGGTAACCGTGATGGGTATTACCTTTCCCAATCGTGTGGGTTTAGCAGCAGGGCTGGACAAAAATGCAGAACATATTGATGGTCTTGCGACGATGGGATTCGGATTTATTGAGGTTGGTACAGTTACTCCGCGTGCTCAGCCGGGCAACCCAAAGCCTCGTATGTTCCGCTTAAAGGAGCAGCAAGCGATCATCAATCGTATGGGCTTCAACAACAAAGGCGTTGATAACCTACTTGAAAAGGCGTCCAGACGCCGTTTTACGGGGCCTCTCGGAATTAATATAGGTAAGAATTTTGATACGCCCGTAGAAAGCGCAAACGAGGACTACCTTATCGGATTGCGTAAAGCTTATCCCATGGCCGATTATATAACTGTCAATGTGTCTTCACCGAATACGCCGGGGCTTCGGTCATTGCAGTTCGGTGATTCACTCAAGCAGCTTCTGGAAGCGCTCAAGCATGAACAGCTGAAGCTCAAGGATTTCCACGGACGTTATGTTCCAGTGGCCGTGAAAGTTGCCCCGGATATGAATGACGAAGAGATTGGGATGGTTGCTGAAAGTTTGCTTCATTATGAGTTGGATGCAGTGATTGCCGGTAATACCACATTGGATCGGACTCTTGTTGCTGACAGCCCTTATGCGAATGAGGCCGGAGGTTTGAGTGGGGCTCCGCTTTTGGAGAAGTCCAACCATGTGATCGCCCAATTCGCTCAAGCGCTTGATGGCAAAATGCCCATCATTGGTGTTGGTGGTATTACTGAGGGAGAGCATGCCTTGCAGAAGATCAAGGCGGGGGCATCGTTGGTACAGTTATATAGCGGCTTGATTTACAAGGGGCCCCGATTAGTGCGGGAGTGCATTGAGGCCATTCGCTTTGGTGCATAGCTCCACCAAAAATAAAGCCCGCTGTAGCGGGCTATAATTGAGGCACTTACGTCCTCAGCTTGGAAAAATTTTCGAGAAAAAAGACTTTATATGTTGGGTAGTCGATGAATGCCGGAAACGCCGGTTAGTCCGTCCCAATGGTCTTCACGGCCGTTTCGCCAACCGTTAAGCCAGTCTTGTTGGGCATCTTCAGAATAAGCAGCACAGAGTGATTTAGATTTTCCAGAAATGCCAGCAAGATATCCGCGATTGTACGCGCGATGCATTGGGTTTCGTTTCTGTCTTTTCATTTAGTCGAACCTCTTTGTCATTCTACTGTAGCTCACGAGGCCAGTGATTTGATCTCGTAAGTGGATTGTCTATTGGCGTTTGGCGCCGTAGGTGCTTTACTCACTGGGCGAGTAAGGCATGAGGGTCTCGAACTCCTTTAATTGGGTTGTGTGTATTAAAGCGTCGTTGATAAGACGCGCAGTGCAAAAACTGCTTAATAAGTGCACAGTCCTTACGTTAGCAAATACTCTACTACTAAGTATAGAAATCTTTTTTGCTATCAGGGTTAATGATTATAGAGTCTTGGTATAAGGCTTGTTTTAAAACCGTTATTTTATGACGGCTTCTGTAAGTGTATCGTAGCGCTTTTTATTCTTTTGATTTGAATGTCACCGGTGACTTTGTTTATGAAAATATTCGTTTCCTGCCCCTTGGGGATGCAGTATCTGCTAGAGCAAGAGTTGGTTGAGCTTGGCGCTGAATCGACCCGTGCTGTTAATGCCGGAGTTCAGGCAGAAGCGAGTATTGAATGTGTCTATCGATGCCTGCTTTGGTCGAGAATCGCAAACCGTGTATTTCTCGAGCTAGCGAGCGGAAAAATTGAGCGAGCAAGCGATGTTTATCGGCATGCTTCCTCTGTTCCCTGGGCCCAGCACTTTTCCGTTGAATCTACATTCTCTGTCTCGTTTGCGGGTACCAATAAGGAAATCAACAACTCTACCTACGGCGCAATGGCGGTTAAAGATGCGATTGTGGATCATTTTCGTAGTCTTACAGGAGAGCGTCCGTCTGTTGATAAAACAGCGCCTGCGATCAGGGTTAGTGCGAAGCTCTCCAAAGGGCGTATAACCATTAGCCTGGATTTGGCCGGGGAGAGCTTGCATAAACGCGGTTATCGGATCGATAAAGGCCCCGCCCCTCTGAAAGAGAATGTTGCCGCTGCTTTGTTGAGGCAAGCAGGGTGGCACGCAATGGCGGCACAGGGTGGCAGTTTCGTTGATCCAATGTGCGGGTCAGGCACATTCTGTATTGAAGCTGTGTTAATTGGAACTGATACGGCGCCCGGCTTAAATAGAATCTCTTGGGGTTTCGATGCCTGGCGGAAGCATGATGCAAGTTTGTGGGGAAGTTTGGTTGAGGAGGCGCAACAACGTTCCATTTCCGGAAAGGAAGTGTTCAAAAATAAGGTGCTTGGCTTTGATATGGATTCCCGTGTCGTCGGTTTGGCATGGGAGAATATTCAGCGGTCGGGCTTCGCTGAGTTCATTCATGTTGAGAAAAGACGTATCGAAGAATTCTCTATTCCGGAAAATACTCCAAATGGCTTGCTGCTTACCAATCCGCCTTATGGAGAGCGACTGGGGCAGCTTGATGCACTAATGACAGTGTATCGCACACTGGGAGATGTTTTCCTAGAGCATCTTCAAGGTTGGCGAGCCGGAATTTTTACCGGTAATGCAGATCTTGAGAAGTTTATTGGCTGGCGGTACTACAAGCGTTACAAGTTTATGAATGGCGCCATCGAATCCGCATTGCTTTTGTTCGAACTTGAGCCTGATAAACGTTTTCAGACAGCGTGGCTGCCGCCTCAGGAAAAGCTCAATAATCCTGCTTATTGGCGTGTTGCCAACCAGGAGCGTGCGGATATGTTGGCTAATCGACTCAAGAAAAATGAGAAATCGATTGCCAAGTGGGCTAAGCGTAACGACATAAGTTGTTACCGGCTCTACGATGCGGATATGCCTGAGTATGCGTTTGCTATAGACCGCTACGAAGAAGAATCGGGCGAGGTGTTGCTGTATGTGCAGGAGTATGCGCCGCCAAAAAGTATTGATGAAAAGGCGGCTATTGAACGTTTGAGTGAGGGATTGAAGACGATAGCAGATACATTATCGATTCCCGAAAGTAACGTTTTTCTGAAGCAGCGTTCGGTACAAAAAGGCAAGTCCCAGTACGAGAAAGAGGAAGAAAATAGTCGAGAGATTATCGTTCGTGAGGGAGATGCCCGGGTTCTGGTGAAGCTTGGACGGTACCTGGATACGGGACTTTTTCTTGATCATAGGCCAATTCGAAAGTGGATCGCCGCGCACTCAAAAGGTAAAAAGGTTTTGAATCTGTTTTCCTATACGAGCGTTGTTAGTCTTCAAGCAGCTTTGGGTGGCGCATGCAGTGTTTTAAGTGTCGATATGTCCCAGACGTATTTGAAGTGGGCTCAGCGTAACTTCTCGCTAAATGGTTTAAAGGGCGGCAATTACAAGTTTGAGCGCGCAAACTGCACTGAATGGCTCGAAGCTGCTGTTGCTGAATCTTCGTTGCAGGAATACGATTTGATTTTCATTGACCCGCCGAGTTTTTCGAATTCAAAACGGATGGAAGGGGTTTTTGACGTCCAGCGAGATCATGCGGCATTAGTTGATGCAGCCATGAAGCTGCTCAAGAAAGAAGGTACTCTGATTTTCTCAAATAACTTTCGCAAGTTTGTCTTGGATGATGAGCTCAAAGCAAAGTATTCGGTCGAAGATAAGACCTCATTTTCCATTGATAAAGATTTCGAGCGCAACCAGAAAATACATAAGTGCTGGTTTTTCCGCCACCGTTAGGGGGTGTTTAAAATTCGTATTTGAGCGC
>DAITOW010000278.1:0-4009 GCA_036833965.1 Oleiphilaceae bacterium | reverse complement strand
TAGGTCGGTGCTCCGTCGCCGACTTTTTCGGGGGATGGAACCCCCTCGCTACAGGAACGTTTTGATGAAACCCGATCATTTCATAGCTAGATTTGTAGGTCGGTGCTCCGTCGCCGACTTTTTCGGGGGATGGAACCCCCTCGCTACAGGTTGTGCTTTGGGTCGCCTTCTGTGATAAAAGCCAGCTAAGCTAACTTGGCGGCTTGAAACGTATACTCAAGGGTCAATCCAGCACAACAGCGCGGCGCGAAGAGGAAAAACGATGAAACACACACTGGGTTTGCTTTGGTTTACTGATGACCTTCGTTTATCTGATAACAGCCTGCTAACCCGTGCCGCTAGTGAATGCGACAACCTGATTTTGTGCTATTTCGTCGACCCGAAAGACCTGAAGCAGGACATGTACGGCTGCCAACGTATCGGGCTGCATCGAAGGCAGTTTCTCGCTGAAAGTTTACTGGCGCTAAGGGAACAGCTCGAAGCGCTGGGGCAGCGACTCAACCTTTTCATGGCTAATCCGGTAGAGAGTATCGAAGCCATCTGCTCACATCTGCCCGTCACTCATCTTTACCGTTCCAAACCCGTGGCCTTCAATGAAAGCCGAGACTGGCTGAGACTTCGCTCTACCCTACCCGATGTAAAATCCATTGAGAGCGAAACGCGCTGTCTGTTTACATCAAAACAGGTGGATTGTGCGCCGGAACAATTTCCTCGCACTTTCAGCCAGTTTCGACGAAGCGCGGAAAAACTATCGATAGAGCCGCCTTTAGAGTCAATTAGCGCTCTGCCCGAAGCGGTGTCGTTAACGGCGTTTCAGTTCCCGCGGCTCGAGCCTGCGACCTGGCTGGTTCGGGAATCGTGCATTGCTCATGGTGGCGAGCATGCTGCTCGCGAGCACTTACAGGATTATTTTTCCGACGATGCGCCAAACCACTATAAACAGACGCGTAATGCCTTTGATGGCTGGGAGAATTCTTCCAAGTGGTCGTTCTGGCTCGCCAATGGCAATCTCTCTGCACGACAGGCCGCCTATGCTTTGAACGAATATCAGGCACAGCATGGCGAGAATGAAAACAATGCCTGGCTGATGTTTGAGTTACTTTGGCGCGAATATTTTCAATGGTATGCGCGGGCATTTAACAAGCGCCTGTTCTTGCTGGATGGATTGTTTGTAGAATTGAATTCAGAGTTGAATAGAGAACAAAACGGCTTGTTATCGGAAACGAAAACCAGAAAGCGCCGCGGCTCTTTCTATGCCCAGCGTTTTAGGCAGTGGTGCATGGGCACAACGCCCTACCCGATAGTGAATGCCTGCATGCGGCAACTTAACGAAACCGGCTACATGAGCAATCGCGGGCGACAGATTGTCGCGTCTGCACTGATCAACGAGCTCGGCCTAGACTGGCGCTGTGGCGCGGCCTATTTTGAGCAGCAACTGATTGATTACGACCCGGCGTCGAATTGGGGAAACTGGCAGTATATTGCAGGTGTTGGCGCCGACCCGCGTGGTGGCCGGCACTTCAATCTGGAAAAGCAAACACAAATGTATGATGCGGATGGCGCTTTCCGGGCGCGTTGGACAGACAGCGACGACAACTACCGATTGGACTACGTTGACGCCGCCGACTGGCCGATTGTATAGAAGCGCTTATCCCTTGAATTGGTTAAGGGAGCTCTAGGAACGCTGCTTGCAACGCCTTGTTTTTGGTTACACCGTTCTTCCAGATACTCCATGCAAGCACAGCTTCACCCGAAGTCGAGACAGAGACATCCAGAACAGCGTCGTCCTTTGAAAAATCCAAAGGCATTCTGGTATCGCCTCCAACATTTGGATCGTCGTCATAAACGGCTTCAGTAACAAGGCCATCACTCGAGGTAAGCGAAAAATAATTCCCCTCGTTTGGTAAAACAAACAAGCGAATGCGTTCTTTTTCTAAACCGACACCAAATGGAGATCCAAGACCACCTGCAGCGCTTCTCACAGACTCTCTAAATAAGACGAGCGCGTTGTCTGTGTTATCTGAAGAAACAGAAAGATGTGAAATCAAGGAGCCGGACTGACTCGCGATAACCTTCGCTTCACTCGCATCAATCGAGAAGTTCTGAGCCTGATTCGGGTCAAAACGAACGCGCCAAAGCGTCACAGTACTTCCATTCAAAATTGATCCAGCGCTGTAGTCCTCACCAATATATGCCCAGACCAAATCACCATTACCTAATGCAACCAGTTTAGGCACTAGACGAACATCCCAGTTATCTGTGACGGACGCGATGACGGTCCTCGTCAAAGTCGAGTTTATGGAAAGCAATGCCGGTGGCAAATTGTCTTGCTGATAACTTAACGCGAATTCGTCATTCGCATCCTCACTCAATGCAACCACTGTGGGCTTTTTGAATGCGTAGCTCGCCGCAGCAACATTGGGTCCGGCAATCACATCTGCTACACGATTGTTGCCATCTAGGTCAAAGCGGGCGGCATGAACGCGAGACACATTAAAAGCACTAATTGTGGCATCTTGTCCCCAAGCAACGATTCCACGCCCAGTTAAGCCATCGTCGTTAACATGAACAGCAATAGCAACAGAATTGACCTCGCCAGCGCCTAGCTTCATGTCCGCGGATGCGGTGATACAGAAACTTTGAGCCGTCGAACCATCCGCATGCTGCGTATAAACACATACAGGCTCATCCACATCATTGTTGTCAGCCACAACAAACTTAACGCGCTCACCATTGAGTATCGCACTCGCAGATGCCATTCGCGATGCAGTAGTCGTTGTATTGTTACTCGGCAAGGTCGTCCCGGCGGCGCCACTCAACTTCTCGGACAGCTGTGCATTCCAGGTTCCAATTCCGGCGGCCGTGTAATTAAAATATACGAGCGAGTCGTTGCCCGCGTTGTTCATCAACACAGAAGATTGGTAGCCCAGTGGAATAACAGAAATCCCATCTGTCGTACCAGCATTGACCGGTGCACTCCAAGACCCGCCAGTTTCACTCACTGTCAAATAATTATTTACTCCGCCAGTGATGTTCAGTGCGGTAGCGATTGCCTGACCCGAGGCATTAATATCCGTATCGACTGCGAACAACCCTTGGTCACCCACTGTACTCAAATCACTCACAGCTCCCAAGCTACGACAAACAAGATTTAGGTTCTCGACATCCACCGTGCCGGCAACGCCAGATGAATTGTCCAGACTACAAATCGCTTTCGGCTGATCAGCATGTGCTGCGGGTAGATCAATAGCTATAGTAAATTCACTTCCGGAGGCGATACCTTGGCTGAACGCAAAACTCGTGTCTCCACCAGACTTAGTCAAGGTTTCAAAACCGCTATTAAGATTCAGGGTCAGCTGACCTTGCGTTAAGCCAGTAATAGTCCCTGCAGGAAACAATGCAGTCGAACAACTCAATAGCAAGGTAACATTCGCATTCCCAACCGTCCCGCTTGCAGGATTCAGCGAACAGATTTGACCAGTCGGCTGCTGTGCTATCGTCACGGCATAGGAATCACCGCTTTCAAGCTTTTGAGCAAATCGGAAATCAACCGCATTGGCGGCAGGCGAAAGCGTTTCGCCAGAAAGACTAAGCTGCAAGCCTGCAGCAGTGAGCCCGCTGATAGTGCCGCCGACAGTATAAGTCGTAGGGGGTGGAGTACCTGGGTTCGATCCCGGAGGGGTTGCACCACCGCCACCGCCACCGCATGCTGTGACCAGGGCAACGGCAGAGAGAATTGACGCACACTGCGCCAGAGCTTTTATCAGTTTCATCTTCAGACCTGATTTTTTTTGTGATACAAGCACAACACGAACGCTCAGGATCACCAAACGCTAGTATTCAATGCCCTTATTGTCCTACATGTTACAAACGATAAATATCTAAATTTTGTAAATGGGCTCGAAAATAAACACTCACGCATGGTTTTTTCTGCGACTTGTCGCTAGTTATAAATTCCTGAAACTAACCGCATGTTTTTTGGCGCATAAGTGAATAAAGAACTCAGCAC
>DAITOW010000277.1:0-4072 GCA_036833965.1 Oleiphilaceae bacterium | reverse complement strand
AAACCGCTTTTCTGCCAATGCATCGAAAGCCAAGCAAGCGACTTCACGCGCCAAGCGAATGGAGAAGATCAAGCTTGATGAAGTGAAAGCATCGAGTCGAGTCAGGCCTTCCATCCGCTTTCAACAACATAAAAAGCTGCACCGTCAAGCATTGACGCTTGAAGGGCTTTCTCACGGTTATGATGGTGAGACGCTGTTTACCTCGGACGATTTGATTCTTGAGGCAGGTGCACGATTGGCCGTAATTGGTGAAAACGGCGTTGGTAAATCGACACTTTTGCGCTGCCTTGTTGGCAAAATTGAAGCTAACGCGGGTGTCGCCAAGTGGTCTGAAAATGCAGAAATCGGTTACTGCCCTCAAGATAACAAAGAAGACTTTGCTAAAGACCTGACGCTCTTTGAATGGATGTCGCAATGGAAAACGGCCAAGCACAATGATCTTGCCGTCCGCGGTATGTTGGGGCGCATGTTGTTTACTGAAGACGATATCAACAAGAAGGTATCCGTTTGTTCGGGCGGTGAAAAAAACCGATTGATCTTCGGCAAACTGATGATGATGGATCTGAACGTTCTGGTTATGGATGAGCCGACTAACCACATGGACATGGAAGCAATCGAATCCCTGAACGATGGCTTAAAGGCCTTTGAAGGTACATTGATCTTTGTGAGTCACGATCGACAATTCGTCTCGTCGCTCGCCACACGAGTCATTGAAATCAAGGACAAAAAACTCATCGACTTCCAGGGCACCTACGAAGAATACATGGCAGACCAGGCTGACAAACAAAAGAAAGGCATTATCGCTGCATAATTCGTATTACTCAGGCATTTTTGGCGCCAGTCATCAATGCCTGACTCCCTTCCCTCCTTATCCCTAATCTGATCTTCATCGCAAAAAATCGAGCGCCTGGAATCGTTGTAAAAAAAGAGTGCATAGTTGACTGGGAGCAACTATAAAGAGATGCACACTTTGCTTTCGCACAGTAAAGAAAATGCCCACTAATGATAAGAACAAGGATTCATCTATGATTCGAAACTCAACTATCTTCTCTACTCTTTGTAAGACAGCCTGCTGCTTTTTACTTTCAATCAACACCCTTCAAGCAGATGAAACAAGCGAGTCACCTTGGGCGCACAGCATTGAATTGTATGCGCAGGCTGTAAACATCGGCGGTGATGCGAAAGTAGGCAGAGTGCCTTTAGGTGTCGATGTCGATCCAAAATTTATTATGGATCATCTGGAAATGGCCGGCATGTTCCGATTTGAAAGTATCAATAACAACGAATGGGGTTACCTCGTTGATTATGGCTTTATGGAGCTTAGCGGCAAAAAGGATGGGCTTGTTCAGGACGGCCCCGACCTCCTTAAAGCGGAGATAGAGTTGCGACAGGGAGTTTTTGAAGTAAAAGGTTTCAAACGGGCGACGAATGAAACCGCAACCTTCGACATTACCTTTGGTTTCCGTTGGTGGGATAACGATGGCAAAGTTAAGCTTGATCTGGCCGGCGTGCGACAGAGAGAGCCTAAGATTTCTGAAGACTGGATCGACTACGTCGTCGGACTTCGCTTAATGGACGACATCAACGAAAGCTGGCGTGCTTATTTTAGTGCCGATGTCGGTATGGGTGCAGACACTAACTTTACATCGATGTTTCACACAGGCGCGATGTATCATCTGAATGATTGGTCAGATCTCAACTTATCTTACCGCTCTGTCTGGGTTGACTATAAGGATGAAGGCCATTTTGAGTACGTTACGTCGACTCAGGGCTTCATGTTAGGTTGGATAGCGCGCTTTTAATCGCTCAAAAAAATTTCTTATAGCGAGGGGGCTCTGCCCCCTCCACAAGTCGGCCTCAGAGGACCGACCTAAAGGTGCCATAGTCCTCCACAGAAGTTCTAGCAGCGCCGAGCAGCCAAACCCATCCAACCCTATTTTTCTAGTTCCTTCCTCAACGTAAACGCCCCCCTCAACTCCCCTTCTTTGAAACCTGTCGCCTTATCGTGCGGGTATAGCGCCACTATCTTGGCAGCCACCGGCGCAGCGAGCTCTGAACCATGGCATACCAAACAGACTTGTCCCGTTGGTATAGCTTTCATGTAACGAAACTCTCCATCCATAGTTGTACTTGTTTCGAGCGTATCCGGAGCTTCTCCAGCTTCCAGGCGCGAGACGAATGCTTGTAGCGTCTCAGTTTCCCACGCATCAGCTGCATTATCCTGATTGCGCACGCGGAGCGCAGTTCGCCCAACCACCCAGCCATTCTCACTAACTTGCTTGGCAATTTCCGGTGCTTGAATATGACAGACATCAATCGCCGTAACAGGACCGTCAGTCTTCATGCTTGCCTGTAATGTAGCCTTCAGGGACATGCCCAGGTTCTTAGCATGTGAACGAGCTTCGCTTAACAATGCTTCGTCAGCGAGACCAACATTCGCGAAACAAGCAATAACGGCGGAAATGAATAGTGTTTTTCTCATCCTGAAGTCCCCTTTAAAAATAAACCCTGTAGCGAGGGGGCTCTGTGCCCCGACAGACTAAATCGCTTTTAGTGAAGCTTGCGTCAAATCAATCGCTCAAAACATTTCGAAACTCATCGCAACAAAAACCTTTTTTTTGCGCGCCTGTTTGCATTAAGATCATTGAAGTTATAAGCATATAAGAAATTTCGCATTCATGTCTCTGCGTTTTAAAAGAACAAGTAAAAGCCTCCGCCGGCAGCGTTTCGTCGCGCTCTGGTTATTATTGGCTCTTTTGCAGCAGGCCATGTTTGCCACTGGCACTATGGCTGGTTCCGGCATTAATGGCGGCAACTGGGTCACGCTCTGTACCGGTTCTTCTGATGTCGCAAAGCTTGTCTATATAGGCGATTCAGAGCAAGGTTCTTCGCACACTCAAGCTGAACAGTGTGTATTTTCAGGCAGCGTGCTGGCGCATAGTTATGTCCCATCGCTGTTCATCGGTAGCGGGCTGACTTTCACAAGCGCCGTTACCACTACTTCGCATACCAGCAAAGCTAATCAATACTTCAAACTGCCTCGCGCTCCACCTGCCGCTCTCGTTTGAGATCGGACATCCAAGCAATACAGCAAATGCAAGTCTCTAGCTAACTGTTACCGTTATTCGGTTTTAACAGTGGGGACGCCTATTCGCAGGTTCGTTGAATTCGCGTAATCCTGACTTTTTTCTGCAGCATGTCCGCTCTCTTGTTAACTAACGCCCGGTTACTGGTATTGCCAGAAGGGCATCAAAAACGACTTATACGAGAACACTATGAAAAACTTATACATTGCAGCGCTTGCCAGCTGTGCAATTTTATCCGCCTGTTCCTCCAGTAATTCTGGTGATGTGGGAGCAATAGAAGAGCGTGACCTAACAATCGCTTTTGCAGCAGAAGCGAACAACGTAGCGATTGATTGCAATACTCAACTCACAGGCATTGGAAACCCTGCAACCAACGCCTTCATTAAAGAGTTCCGGTTTTATGTACACGACCTGACTCTGATTGACCAAGAGGGCAATACCTACCCTCTTAAGCTAAAGAGCAATCAGTGGTCATATCAGAATCTTGCCTTACTCGACTTCATGGACAAAGACACAAGCTGCAGTGGATCAGCAAAAGAGATGAATCGTGAAGTAAATGGAACGGTAACAGTCTCTCCGGGAACGCAATTGACAGGCCTGAGGTTTACACTCGGCGTTCCGTCCGATCTTAACCATAATGATCGCGCGACCGCGCCAGCGCCACTTGACCAAACGAGTCTTCACTGGAACTGGCAGAATGGCTATAAATTTGCGCGCCTTGATGTTGCGCCTGCCGGAGGCATGACGCGCCCGGGCGACCCGTCTTTTAATGCTGGCACCTGGAACTTCCATCTCGGTAGCACCAATTGCATCGGAGATCCGCAAACAGGCGAAGACATCACTTGTGATCGTCCTAATCGTCCCACCATTCAGCTAGACAATTTCGATCCGGATGCCGACACGGTCACGCTGGATTTTGGCGCACTAGTGACCAACATCAACCTAAGTCAGGACCTTGGCGGAAAACCGGGATGTATGGGTGGCGC
>DAITOW010000276.1:0-4088 GCA_036833965.1 Oleiphilaceae bacterium | reverse complement strand
GCGTAAGCCCTATGTGTAGATATAAGTGCAAGCACTAAAAAAAAAAAAAAAACAAATTTCTCTGTAAATATCCCTAAATCGCGCGCTGAGAATCTAACACCGTGCTCGTATCGTCACAAAGCTAATCGCTTCAAGGACGAGGCAATCAGGCTTCGAATCTTTCCTGCAGTGAATGGCAGAGCTTTGAAAAAATACTGGCTATCAATGCCCGCTTGTCGCCTTTTTGCTCGCTCAATCCATTTGTTTGCAGACGGCATATCCTGATCCATCTCACAAACTGCGGCGGCAAATAGATCCATTACCACAATTGCTTCGGGTTGCAGTGCGGCCTTTTCTGCCCAGATTCGGGCGTTCTCAATATCCTCATCTGCAAGGTAGGAGAATGCTTTGATACCATAAAAACCATAAAGAAAAGGATCTAGCGGGCTCAGGGAAATAGCCTGTGAGGAGTTATCGTAGCTGCGCCGCGCGTCACTCGACATTAGTGACGCCAGACCATGCGCATAGTATCCATGCGCGTAATTCGGATTCAATGAAAGCGCTTTTTCAAGCCAGGGAATACTCAGATCTGTTTCTCCCTTCAGCCAATAACTACGGCCCATGACGAAATTGGCAAGCGGGTCTAGTCGGTCTAGTTCAATGCTCCGCTCTGCACTGGCAATCGCCTGTTGCACGGCTGCATCCCGGTTTACACCAGCATAAACATTGAAGGCATTCTGGAACTCTGCGGCAGAGAGCCCCGCATGTGCTCGTGCAAAACGGGGCTCCAATTTTATCGCATGTTTAAACAAGGTAGTGGCTTTCTCGTTGTCGACCGCAGTAAAGCGATACAAATGCGCCGTTGCCATGTGGTATGCCTGCCAGGCATCCAGGTTTTGAACTGGCTGCAGTTGCGCTCTTTGCGCCTCATGTTCAGATATTTGAAGCTCAAGTACGGAGATCAGTTGCTTCGTAACATCCGACCTGAATTCACTTATGGCATCCATCGGAAAACTGCATTGATCTGCATGCAACACAGAGCCTTCAAGCAAATCGGAAAGCTCGAAATTAAGGGTAACACGCCTGCCCTCGACGCTAATAAAGCCCGATAAACAATAGCGGACTGAGGTCAGCTCACAAAGGCGTTTCATGTCTGCCCCACCCTCTGCGATTTGAAATGCACTGGATCGGGAGATGACCTTCAACCAACGCAAACGCGACAGACCGGTAATCAGATCGTGGGCGATTCCCTGAGGCAAAATGGATGGCGCAGAATTCGTTGGCAAAGCAAAAGGAAGAACAACGATCGAAGGTCGGCTATCTGAATGATCAATACCTTCTGGATTTGATAAGGCGGTGACGACCCTACGCACCGAAGTGTCCGGGTAGATTTCCACATGCCCGATAAAGCGAAATCCTATGCCATGTATGGTTTTGATGAGGCGTTGGGTGCGACCGTCATCTCCAATCGCCTGACGCGCACTTTTAATACGGCTCGAAATCGCGGCATCAGACATAATGCGACCATTCCAGACCTGCTCAATCAAATCGTCCTTACGGACTACCTGATGGCGATTTTCAATCAGCGCTTGCAGTACCGCAAAGACCTGCGGCTCCACATCAATCATCTTGTTATCGGCGAAAAGCTGGTAGGCATTGGTATCAAGCCGATAGTGTTCGAATGTCACGATCATGAAAGTCAGACACGCTGTTGCTGTTGTTTTTGTCTTAAGCCGCTCAACAGTCTAAGCCAAACGGATGCGAAAACACAGGTACGGCAGATGCGTCGTGTTAGAAAGGTGGCTCCGGATTGAAGAACAGTGACTCTCCGCTTCCGGGATGGGTAAAACCAAGCTGCCATGCATGCAGCATTAATCGTGCTGAGGCGGTCAGCGCCTCGCCTTCTGCATAGAGGCGATCACCCAGAATCGGATGACCAAGGGAGAGCATGTGCACGCGCAGTTGATGGGTGCGACCTGTTACCGGGGTCAATAGCACGCGAGTACGGTCAGCCTCACGCGCCAAAACCTCGAATTTAGTGTGCGCGGGTTTGCCGTCTTCGCTGATCATTTGCTTGGGCCGATTAGGCCAATCTGTCATCAGGGGCAGCCTTACCTCGCCAGTATCATCACTGAGCGAGCCATACACCATCGCCACATAAGCCTTTTCAACCTCACGATCATGAAACTGTCGGCTAAGCTCCCGATGCGCATCCGCACTTCTTGCCAACACCATCAAACCGGAAGTCGCGCAATCAAGGCGATGTACAATGCGCGCGGTCGGAAACTCTTGTTGCACGCGGCGAACAACACAGTCCTGTTTATCTTCACCCCTTCCCGGAACACTCAATAAACCAGAAGGCTTATTAACGACGACAACGAGGTCATCGGCATAGTGAATGTTGATATCGCTCAAGATTGATCGCCTAAGTAGTGCAGAAAGCGTTTATTATATTGCAGACGCTCACTACTACACACGGATTTCATTTATGGTCAGCACGTTTTTTACTGGCACCAGCCACCTCATGGAAGGCTTGAAGCTTGTTCTCTCTCCGGGGCTGCGCCTGTTCTTACTTGTTCCTATTCTGGCGAACATTGCCTTATTCATCTTGCTGTTTATGTGGGCGAAAACGCTTTATGCGGATGGTATGGCTTACCTGATGTCCTGGATTCCGGAGTGGCTGTCTTTCCTCGAATGGGCATTTTGGCTAGTTTATCTATTAGCAATGGTGCTAATGGTCTTTTACGCTTTCGTCTCCAGTGCCAACTTAATTGGCGCACCGTTCTATGGTTTCCTTGCTGAAGTCGTCGAGCAGCGCCTTACCGGCAAGAAGAATGAATCGGCGTTTACGTTGAAGGAAATTCTGAAGCTAATACCCCGCACAATTTTCCGGGAACTGCGCAAACTGATGTACTACCTGCCTCGCGTCATCGCGCTGTTTATCCTAGGGCTAATACCCGGCGTCAACGCAATCGCAGCGGTTGTATGGATCATTTTCTCGGGCTGGATGATGGCTATCCAGTATGTCGACTACCCGGCTGATAACAACGGTGTTTCTTTTGATGATCTGAGAAAAGTCTTGAATCAGCACAAAGGGGCTGCGCTTGGCTTTGGCCTGTGCACCTTTGGTTTAACTTTAGTACCGATAGTTAATCTGATCATTCTCCCCGCAGCAGTATGCGGAGGCGTGGTGTTTTGGGTCAGAAGGGAATCGAACGTCAGATCTGTTGTTGCGCAATCTCAGCCAATTCAATGATGCGCTGGTTGGGGAAGTGACAGGTAAACTCACTACCCCGATTTACAATACTATTTATTTCCAAGGTAGCACTGTGATTAATCAACACATGCTTAACGATCGCGAGCCCTAAGCCGGAGCCTCCTGTGTTCTGGTTCCGGCTTGGATCCGCCCGATAAAACCGTTCCGTCAAACGGGGGATATGGATCGGATCAAAACCGCAGCCGTTGTCTTTCACCATTAGATGGCAACCGGAATGATCCTGACTCCATTTAACCAGAACATCCCCTCCGGCTTTGGTATATTTAACCGCATTGAAAACAAGGTTAGACACCGCCGACCGCAACTGGTTTTCAATACCCAGAACATTCGAAGTCGTATCCAGCTCGAAGCGGATAGTATGTTTTCGATCACCACTATATAACTCAGCATCCTTGCAAACATTGCGAATTAATAAGCCCATATCGACTTCTTCTTCCATGCCTGCGCCGTCTTTCGCTTCATATTTTTCCAGTAACATTAAGTCACTAATAATTGCTTCAAGACGCTGAGTTTGACTCTCCATAGAGCGCAATGCCCGTTGCCAACGCTGCGGCGCATCCGGACTATCTAGCAAGGTCTCAACATACCCTCGAATGACCGTAAGTGGCGTTCGCATTTCGTGCGAAACGTTACTGACAAAGTCCTTACGCATCTCTTCCAAATGATGAAGACGGGTGACATCCTGGGCGAGAATTAAACGTTCGTCTTCCCCAAATAAAGTGATGTGAATACGCAAGATCAGATTCGGATCGGTCGGCGAGGCTATTTCGAGCGCGTCATCATAACGTTTTTGCTCAAAGTACGCCTTAAATTCGGGGTCACGAAACAGGTT
>DAITOW010000275.1:0-4092 GCA_036833965.1 Oleiphilaceae bacterium | reverse complement strand
CCGTAAAGCGCGCTGTCTGCTTTTTTAACGAGCTCTGAGCGGTCGTGTTCAGGGTGCGGGTAGGCGGTGGCACCACCTATAGAGCAGGTGACATGAACCTGCTTCTCATTGCTCTTGAATTTAAGTTCTGAAACCGCATTGGTAATACGTTCTGCAACAAGATGAAGGCCATCTTCATTGGTGTTCGGCAGCATGATAATGAATTCTTCACCACCATAACGTGCGACACAATCAGCCGGACGCAGCACGTTGTCAGAAATACAGGCAGCAACAACCTGTAAAACCTCATCACCAAAAACGTGACCGTAATTGTCGTTAAGTTGTTTGAAGTAATCCAGGTCGACCATCAATAGGGAAATGCAGGATTTTAAACGCGCGCTGCGTTGCCATTCTTTTTCGTATTCCGCGTCAAAATACATTCGGTTTTTAAGTTGTGTCAGCGGATCGGTGACACTCAGTTTTTCAAGATCTTTGGCGCGTTCTTCGGCGATCAGGTTATTGGAGATTGCTTGCCAATAGTCGTGCTCGGCAGATGTGGAGGCAATGTAAATGTATACCCAGGAGGCCGCGATCAGGCCTGCATAGAGAAATGAAAGTGACGTTCCTTCCCATAGAAAAAACAGAATACTCGGGGAAAAGAGAAAGCAGGGGTAGAGTAAGCGGATCGTTCGGGAGATGCTGAGGGTGCTTGTTCCACCCATTGCAAATGCCGCAAGAACGATAAGTATGGGTGCCTGAATGGTTGCCATGTCACCATCATAAAACACCAAAACGCTCATGATGCCCCAGTGCAGGGCGCCTAACAGGATGCTGGTGACAAGTACGGTTTCAAGTAAGGCAACGTTGCTTTTGTCGACTTTGTTGCGGAAGAATAGGTGGGTCAAACGGACGACAAAGAAAGCAACGATCAAGCTGCTATTGACCTCAAAGAAAATGCCGGCCTGCTTGTGAATATCAAGTGAAAAAGCGATGGCAAACCAGACCGTGGCATAAATAAATATGCCTGGCTTTGCGCGGTTGGTTAGGTCATTGAATGCCCGAATCCGCAGCAAACTGTAGTAGTCGGTATTGCTCATCTTTCGGAAGGCACCTCACGGGCTGATTTTTTATGCTGCACTTTACGCAAAGAGCACAGTCATCCTGAGTTGGTGCGATCTTGTTATGAACTTCAACTCATTGACTAATTTTAGCACATCATCACAGGTGCGCACTGAAATGGCTTGATATGTGATCTTGTGCCCATATGATAGACGAGTAAGGGGAGGCTCTTGTTGTTATTAGTTGAGGTGTTCTGGCCATGATTCAGCTGCTGATTCCGTTAATTGCTCTATTGACCATTGCTTGGTTCTTTGGCGCTTACAGAAGCGGGACGCCCGAGAAGCGCAAGCGACTTGTGTTTGGCTTCCTTTTTTTGGTAATGCTTTGCGGAGTGCTTTATTTAACTCTGACAGGGCGTTTGCATTTTATAGCTGCGATCGTCACGGCCTTGCTGCCTTTCGTAAAAAAATTACTTCCTTTTATTCGTTATATTCCGTTGTTGAGACGTTTCGTGAAGAAACAACCGGAAGACTCGGGGCAGGGTGGAGCAACGAGTGCCAAAATGAGTCGGGCTCAGGCCTATGAGGTTTTGGGTTTAAAGTTTGGTGCGACCAGAGAAGAAGTGATTGATGCGCATAGAAAACTGATGCAAAAGTGCCACCCGGATCGTGGTGGAAACGACTACCTGGCCTCACAACTTAACCAGGCGAAAGATACCCTGCTCTCTTAGTGCTCTCTCGGCAGGCCTCTATCTTCGCTTTTGGCTTGCGAGTACTTGTAATTCCAGCGAGCCGTCTTTTACTCGCGCTTCCAACGTCTCGCCAATATTTACTTGGTCGCAGGCATCGATGGCCTTGCCTTGTTCGTTGAGAAGCACACTGTAGCCGCGTTCCAGCGTTGCCAGAGGGCTCACTAAGTGCAGTTTGTTTGCCGCAAGTTTGAGTCGGTGCTGGTTTTCGGTAAGTACTTTGTTGATTAACTCGTTATTGCGACTGGACATGCTCGTGCAGTGGTTTTTGGCGCGTTCAATTTGTGTCTTCGGGTGAAAACGGTCGAGCCGTGCCTGACGATTGGCTAGTTTGGATATGGATTGCTGAATGCCCAGTTGGGCCAGTTGGTGCAAAGCTTTGCCAAGACTTTCTGCACGTTGAGCTTTTAGCTCAAGAACCCTTCCCGGATGCTGGACGCGCTTGCTGCTGGCGTCTAGCTTCTGCTTAGCCCTAGCGAGAGTATTTCTCAGCAGGAATGTGAGGCGGCGTTGTTGGTCATCCAGCTTCTGGCTGACTTCAAATTGATCAGGTGTAACGCACTCCGCCGCAGCAGAGGGTGTGGGGGCTCTGAAATCTGCAACCATATCGGCGATGGAAATGTCGACTTCATGTCCAACGGCGCTGATGACGGGCAGAACACTGTTATGAATCGCCCTGGCAACGACTTCTTCGTTAAAAGCCCACAGATCTTCAAGTGAGCCTCCGCCTCTGCCTACAATCAGCACGTCTGCAACCTGATGCCGGTTGGCAAGCTCAATCGCCTTCGCGATTTGTTGCGCAGCGCCTTCGCCCTGCACTGCAACTGGTATCAGGTAAAGTTCCAGAGCCGGGAAGCGTCGGCGTGTGACATGAAGAATGTCGTGAATCACGGCTCCGGTCCGGCTGGTGATAACGCATACCGTTTTCGGCATAAGCGGTATAGGCTTTTTAATGCGTTGGTCAAACAGGCCTTCTGCAGACAGCTTCAGTTTCAGCGCTTCAAATGCAGCCTGGAGTTCGCCTATGCCAGCTGGTTCCATTCCTTCCGCGATGAGTTGGTAGTCACCGCGTCCTTCGTAAAGGCTGAGTTTTCCCCGAACAATGACTTTGTCGCCTTCCTTGGGTTGAAATCGCAAGCGCTGATTGGAGCTGCGGAACATTGCGCAGCGAATTTGCGCCTTGCTGTCTTTGAGGGAAAAATACCAGTGGCCTGAGGAGGGTTTTGAAAGGCTGGTTAGCTCGCCCACAACCCAAACCTGGGCATAGCTTACTTCCAGCATTCTCTTCACCTGTCGATTCAATTCAGAGACAGTGAGAGCTGCCGGTTTGGCTGCTTGTTCGTGCGTATTTTGCTGGTAATAGGACATGGGTTTTCGGGCTTTATTATTGACCGGATGGTCATAAAAATTCTAAGCGAATTAATGATTTACAGCAAGCTAGGCTCGCAACTATAATACCCTGCTTTTCTCGGCATGGCTAAGGAACTCTCCGATGTTGCGAATCGCGCATGATGCATTGACCTTTGATGACGTGTTACTCATTCCCGGGTACTCAGACGTCCTTCCTAATCAGGTAACTCTGAATACGCGTTTGACGCGTAAGATAAACCTGAATATTCCTTTGATTTCGGCTGCGATGGATACGGTTACTGAAGCCAGCCTTGCTATTGCGATGGCGCAAGAAGGCGGTATCGGAATTGTCCATAAGAACATGACTGCGCAAGAACAGGCTGCGACCGTCAGAGCAGTGAAGAAGTTCGAGAGCGGTGTTGTAAAAGATCCGATTACAGTTACTCCTACTACGACGGTGCGAGAAGTACTTGAGTTAACAAGTGCGCACAAGATCTCCGGCCTGCCGGTTGTTGATGGCAAGGATCTTGTCGGCATCGTGACTGGTCGGGATATCCGTTTTGAAAGTCGTCTCGATACACTTGTTTCGGCGATTATGACCCCCCGCGAACGTCTCGTAACGGTGAAAGAAGGCGAAACCACGGAAGCTATCAAAGATATTCTCCACAAAAACCGTATCGAGAAAGTTCTCGTCGTCAACGACGATTTTGAACTGGTGGGTTTGGTCACAGTGAAAGATATCCAGAAATCCCAGGATTATCCGAATGCCTGTAAAGATGAATACGGTCAACTGCGCGTTGGTGCGGCCGTGGGTACCGGTGAGGGCACGGAAGAGCGCGTTGCCGCGTTAGTAAAAGCGGGTGTGGATGTCATTGTTGTTGATACAGCGCGCGGCCATTCAAAAGGACTGTTGGATCGAGGTCGTTGGGTGAAAGAGCATTATCCGCATGGTGATG
>DAITOW010000274.1:0-4125 GCA_036833965.1 Oleiphilaceae bacterium | reverse complement strand
TTATGAGGCATTTGGTACGGCAGGCAATGCTTCCAAGATTAAGCCTGTAAGCCTTGAAGCGATGTTTGAGCGCTACCAGCGCGGAGAGCTTGATCCAAAAATCAGCTAACGCTCCGTTAAATAAAAAGGCACGCTTCGGCGTGCTTTTTTGATTGTCACTGAGCTGCCTGCATACAAACGACAGAAAATGTACGGAACAACACACAGATGTTTAAAGAGATAATAAAACCAAGATTTGCAGAGACTGATGCGCTTGGTCATATCAACAATGCAACACTTCCAATCTGGTTCGAGCAGTGTCGAACTCCAATTTTCGAGATTTTCGTTCCTTCGCTTTCCCCGAAAGAATGGAATTTGATTCTTGCCAAGGTCGAAGTCGAATACACCGGTGAGTTGTTTTATGGAAGTGACGTGCAGGTTGTAACGTCTATTAAAAAGATAGGGAATAGCTCATTGCAGGTTTATCAGGAAGCCTGGCAGAACGGCGAATTATGCGCCAAGGGGCTTGCTACACTCGTGCACTTCGATCATCACAACAAGAAATCAGAGCCGATTCCTCCAGCAATCAGATCGCAACTTGAGGCACATTTGAAAGGCGAGTAAAACCGCAAGAAACGGGTGAGGTTTATGCGTTTTAAATGATACGCTTTGTTCCATGATGAAAGAAAAAAGCGATCTATATCAGCGCATGGCCATGGTGATTAAACACCTGGTGGCGTCCGCCAAGACTCATCCTTCACTAGGCGACCTGGCAAATGTTGCCTGCATGAGCGAGAGTCATTTTCAGCGCACTTTTCAGGAGTGGGCAGGAGTCACGCCAAAGCAGTTTCTGCAAACGATTCATCGCCAGCAGGCAAAACGATTGCTTGGAGATATGTCCGTCAACGAGGCTTCCTGCCTCTTGGGTTATTCTTCAGAGAGCAGATTGTACGATAACTTTGTTCGGTTTGAGTCGATGACGCCAGGCGACTACAAGTCCGGCGGTGAAGCGCTGGAAATCGAGTATGGGCTAAGCGATACGCTGTTTGGGTCGGCCGTGATAGCCTGGACGGATAAAGGCCTGGTTAAGCTTTCGTTTCTGCACGCAGATCTGACATTTAAAACCGCCGTGGCTGAGCTTGTTGCTGAGTGGCCGAGCGCCATATTGAAAAGAAGTGATGAGCGAGCCTGTACTTATGCTGCGGTGATTTTTGGCGATTCTCCGAAAAAGGGTTTTAACGCTGTTAATGAAAGCGTGGGTCCTTTAAAAGTGTGCGTGAGAGGCACAGTATTTCAGGTAAAAGTGTGGGAGGCCTTGCTTGCGATACCGGAAGGTGAGGTGTGGAGCTATCAGCAGTTGGCTGCAATGTCAGGGATGCCCAAGTCTGTGCGGGCGGTCTCCTCTGCGGTCGCAAAGAATCCGATTGCTTACTTGATTCCGTGTCATCGAGTCATTCGCTCAAGTGGGGCGGTGAATCAGTATCGTTGGGGGGCAGAGAGGAAAATAGCGATGCTGATGAAAGAACTCGCAGATAGTACAGAAACTAAGCAGGCTTGAACTCTCGAACAGGCCTGCCGGGTTTTATAATGTGCTTAAAGGGAATTAAGCTGCCGCGGTTTTATTGATTTTGCGCGGTCTAAGATGTCCCCAGGTAATCATATTCTCAACCGCTGCGGCAACGGCTTCTTTGATTGGTATGTACTCGATACCAAGGTCGTTAATCGCTTTGCTATTATCAAAACGCATCTTTTGGCCAATATGTGAGCGCATATACGTGCCATTACCAGAAGGCTGTGTGTATGAGAGCAAATGCATGATCTTGGTGCCGAAGCGGCTGTCCAGATTTAGCTTGGGTAAACGGTAATCGGTATAGCCAAGTTCGTCCCGCAGGTAATTCACCAATTGTTCCATCGTCCAGTTTTCATTAACGATCAAGTATCGACCGGAAGCTTCAGGTGTCTTCATGGCAAGAATGTGTGAATGCGCTACGTCCCTGACATCAACAATACCCCAGTTCAATGTCATCAGGCATGGGTACTTGCCATGCATCAAGTCACGTATAACTTTGTTTGATTCGTTTAGTGATGGGCCAAGTGACGGACCAATGACCATGAACGGGTTGATAGTGACAATGTCAAAGCCACAGGTATCCTTGTGTGCTTCAAGGTAGCTCCATGCAGCTTTCTCCGCACAGACCTTTGAGTAGAAATAAGGATTACGCTTCAGATTGGATTTTTCATTCCAGTCTGCTTCGGAGAACACCTTGTCGCTGTGAGGTTCATCTGTAATCGCAGCGAGTGACGATGTGATCACTACACGTTTTACTGAGTCCGATTTTTCACAGGCCTTCAACACATTCAGCGTGCCGTTGACCGCCGGATCAACGAGCTCTTTCTGTGAGTCTTTAACATTCACAATATAAGGGCTGGCGGTGTGTAGTACGTAATCACAACCATCAACTACTTTGTCGTAGGCAGCTTCCTCAAGAAGGTTTGCCTGGTAGAAGTCCAAGCGTTCTTTTGCGCCGGCAAGATTCGTTAGATACGGGTACTTTTCTGGTGCGCCGCGCACCGTCGCGCGAACACTGTAACCTTGTTCCAATAGTTGCTTTACAAGATGCGCAGCAATAAACCCTGATGCGCCGGTAACGCAGACCAATGTATTTGCGTTTTCTTCAGACATGGATAACCCCAACTTTGTTTTTAGAATATGTAGGTGAACTTAATTGCGCGACTAAGTTAGCAAAGCCGCTGCACTTGCCAATATAGTCATCAAAAACAAAAACCACTTCAATGCTTTTTGGCTTAAGTTTATGGTTATTTTTACCGCTATGTGTGCTCCTGCGATTGAACCGATCGCCAGAATCAGCCCTGGAACCCACAATATCTGATCGTTCCAGATAAATACAACAAGGGCTACAATGGTGAATCCAAGCGTACAAACAATCTTGAGGGCATTCGACCTTACAAGGTCATAACGCAGGCTTCCTGCAACCGCAGCAATCAATATAAAGCCGACGCCTGCCTGAACAAACCCACCATAAAAGCCAGCGATTAAAAGCATCGGAATCGAACTGGCGGATTCAGAGATCTTTAACGGTAGCGTGCCCTCTGGAGGCGCAACGACCGCAGGCTTAAACAGGATGACGCCTGCCATTAGAATCATGGATGTAAGGAGCACAGGCTTCAAGAATTGAGGTGGCATATAGGATGCCAGTAAAGCACCTGCCAGGCCGCCAATCAGGGTCACGCCAACGATCTTTTTGAGGTCCGGAATATCGAGTTTTCCATGTTTGCTGAAACCTTTAGTCGCAGTCAGGGACTGGAAAAAGACGCTTACCCGGTTGGTCGCATTAGCTATATCTGCTGGTAAGCCCATCACCATGAGTGCCGGAATGGTCAGATTGGAACCACCACCAGCCATAGTGTTTATGATGCCGGCCAAAAAGCCCATCAAGATCAACAGACTTACGCTGAGAACGCTTAATTCGTACATTGATTTAACTGTTTGTTATTTGGTGAGTCGGGCATACTAGCGTAATTCAAAGCTGTGTTCATTCTTAATCTAGATTTTCTCATGACCTGCCTGTCAGCGCCCCAAAATCTCACCAATCTCCAATGTCTGGCAATCGAAGAACTGAATCGTTGTCTCAAACTTGCCGAGGATTATTTTGGCAGGGAGTTCGTTCTTGATCATGTTGCTTTTAACTTGCGTGGAAGGTCAGCCGGGCAGTTTCGCGCGAAGCAGTTAGGCTCAACAGGGCTCTTCGGAAAGGCAATCCGCGTGAAGGAAATCCGACTTAATGCGGCATTACTTGCGCAGTATGGTGAAGAATTTATTAGAGATACGGTAGGGCATGAGGTTGCACATTTTATTGTTTTTGAACTGTATGCAAAGCGAGTAAGGCCGCATGGGAAAGAATGGCAAGCGGTCATGACGGAAGTTTTGCAGCAAGCCCCCACTGTGACTCACCAATATCAAACAGAACCCGCCCGTAAGTTAATGCGTTATAGATACCTCTGTGCATGCGAAGCCAGAGTGCATGAGTTGACCGCTATTCGTCACAAAAAGATTCTTGATAAGCAAGCGCAGTATCACTGTAAGGATTGTCGTTCAGAAATTTTCTACGAAAGCTGAAACAAAAA
>DAITOW010000273.1:0-4140 GCA_036833965.1 Oleiphilaceae bacterium | reverse complement strand
GAAAAAGCCCGACCTGAATATCAGGCCGGGCTTTGTTTCTGCTCCTGTTACTGAATAGTAGGAAGCGTCAATACGTTTTGCTTGGTTGATTCAGGATTGAATTCAATATCCATTGTGTATCCTGCACTTGTAACCGATTTGTACTCAATGTCTTTAGAGTCAAAAGCGATGGCAAGTTTATGACCAGCGGGAATATCGTAAGCAGTTGTGACTAACTCAAAATCCAGCCAGGTTTTGTCGCGATAAGCGACCTCAGGCAGTGTGTATGCTCCGTGCGTGATAAGCGTACCCATTCCAATCGCATCCACGTCATACAAGTAAGCAAAGATTTGCGCCTTGGTTGCATGCGGTTGAATACGGAGTTTCAGTTTCGGGTTGCCACGAATTTTCATGGGTGATTGCAGTGTCGAGCTCATGTAATACTGCGAATTGATCACGGAAGAAGCTACAACGCTTGCACGAATCGGGATATCAAACTGCTCAAGCAATTCCGATAAGAGCGGGATACCTGTTTCCAAAATGCTTCCGATGAGCGTGTCGTATCCATCATCGGTTTTCCAGCCAGTGTATTGGTAGGTTTCAAGATCGCCATCGTCAAACGCACTTTCCGGATGGAGGTAGAAGATTTCATCGCTTGCCTCTGGAACCGGAAAGGAATCGTAACCTTCAGTTCGTCCAGCAAGTTTCACCTTCATTTGCACCGGCTTCTTGTTCACGATTGCCGTATCTTCACCTTTCAGATGATGATCAAACCAGTCGTAAGTATTTATCCAGAAAGTATCTTCGCCAACACCAAGCAAGGAAGGGAGCAAGTCAGGAGTTGCATGCGTTCCGGGTACAAGATCAATGAACTTGGGTACGGTTAGCTGACCATACAGTTCGAGAAGGCTGTTTGGCTGGAACAAAATGTCGCCGTAGGCTTTGCCAAGGTAAACAGCTGTTCCGTTTTGGTTTATTTGGTCAACATAAGTGATGGGTGATCTTTCCATGCCCCATTCCTTGATTGCAGGAATAGCCGCAAGGTTTTGAGATTTAAGATCTGACCAGTGTTGATTTACTAAAGGGTCCAGATTACCAAGTAAATCGCCAGTGATTGTCAAAAGTTCGCCCCAGACAAGCCGTGGAGTGTTGTTGCCGTAAAGTGCTTCGACAAGGCTGCCCCAACTGCTCATCGCAGAGATGGCTTTGATACGGCTGTCATGAGCTGCACCCAAAAGACTGATGCCTGAGCCGTAAGAGATGCCCGCCGTACCAATGGCATTTGGATCGACCGGGAAGTTTGCGATCGCATAGTCGATTACTGTGCTCAAGTCCTGAATATCCTGAGGACCTGCAGTGCCGATCATTCCGCCAGACTGGCCAAAGCCCCGCGTGCTGTAGCTCAGTACAACGTACCCTTTCTCTGCAAGTTGACCAGCCTGAGTAAGATATTCGTACTCATTCAGCGCCCAACTGTTGATGAAAATGACAAGCGGAGCTAGTGCATTTTCTTGAAGGTTGGTAGGGACGAATACGTTCGCCGCAAGTTCAACGCCATCTGTTGCCTGAATAATGATGTCGTCATTGGTGGTGTAAGCATCCGATACTGGAAATATCCCTTCGTTAAGAATGCCCGCAGCCAGGCGTAAAACGCCCAATGCGTCTGGTCCATCTGCTAACGCAGTCTGAACCGGACTAATACAGCTAAGCATCAGGAGGCCGCTTAGGCCAAGTTTTTTTAATTTCATCGTTCTTTCCAAAGTTATTTGAATATTATTTTTATATTGCGGAATCTCTATCTCTCTAATAGTAATTCCGCAGGTCTATTTGATCATGCAAACGCTTAGTTTGTGTGTTCCAAACAGGCCAATTTTTTTGGAGAAAAGGACAATCTTCTGTTTTCCCGGAGTTGCAGGCTCTATGGAGATGAAGAGGACAGTGCTCGCCTATTTTTAAGGCGAGACAGAGAAGAGCTTAGGGTGCTATTTCATCGCCTGCTTAAAGTAGGCAAGAATTTGATCAAGTATCGGAGCCAGATCCGAAAAGCGATGCTCAACGCCTGGTATCAGATGTGTCTCGTGGCCGCGAGCGTTTAGACATGCATTCGCGGCTATGGGATCAATGACATCATCAGCTGTGCCGTGAAAGGTCAGGCATGGAAGCTTAACTGGTGTCGTCCCTAGGCCATAGTCTGCGTAAGCGTTTACGGTGTCCTGCGTCATGTCATAAGCCTTGCCCGTGAAATCAACGCCTTTGCCAATGTGCCTTGCAAGCGATGCGTGAGGGTCAAAGGCAGGGTTGAGTGCAACGGCAGGAAGACTAAAGCGGCCTGAACTGACGATCGACAACCAACCGCCCATTGACGTGCCTGTCAGGCCATCGATGTTGTGCTCTTTAATCAAGGCCTCTACCTTCGCCAAATTAACTTCCGGTTTTTCTGTGTAATCGATATCGACTCCAACTATCTCAAAATGCTCTGCAAGGGTGACAACCTTTGCATTTTCCGGATCGAACTTCGAACCAAAACCGTGAATATAAAGTAGCTTCTTCATGCTCTTTCTCTTTCAGATTAAGTAATTTGGACTGATCGGTGCGCAGCACTAATGCTTGATTGCGAGAGGGCGCTTTTCTGAATAGTGCCTTTGCTTGCCCGAAGTGCCGCATTTGTTATAGCAATTCAAATGTGAGTGTCAAAGATTTGGGGTGGGTTAGGTGTCGGGGGGCTTATGAGTTTTTGCTTTTATTCTAGTCTCAAGGCATGTTGAACATCGCAAGCTTGCTATGTATCCTTTTTAGCTTGCCAAAAGAATAAAAAATTTCCTTCGGCCAACTTTCAATTCCGCCACCGCTTGAAAACTCTAGTTCGGCGTCGTCTATGTCCGCAGGATAACACTAAGCCTTGAGAATTGAGCTGGAAAATGGGGCGTGCTTAAGTAGGGGTTTTGATTTTCGATGATGTGGAGAATAGTCTCCAAGGTCTCTGGGGTGTTGATGATAACCTGTATGGGCTTCAAAGTTCATGCTGAAACGAGCTTTAAGCTTGGTGGTTTATCAATGCACTGGTCAGAAGGGAATTACAGGTCTTGCCATCGACTCGTTATGGTCTCGCATAACGATTATTTTGGTGGCTATTTCCTCAACTCGTTTGATGACGACTCTTTTGTGGTGGGGAAAACATGGAGTGTTCAAGACAGCGTCTTCAAGTTTAATCTTCATGGAGGGCTTGTTTACGGATATCGAAAGTCAAGTCATTGCTACAAGACGCAAAACGAAAAAACGCATGAGTCGAAAATCGTATGCCCGGCGGTCTCTCCTGAAGTTGTCGCGCACCAAGTACCTCTTAAACCTAGTATTGCGATTTTTGGGCTTGATGCGTTGGTATTTTCTGTGAACGTGGATTTACCCTAGATACTCGAGAATATCTGGACAGGGGGAGTGTCATGCGCAGTAAGGGCCTGAAACGACAAAGCCCCGTATTGCTGCGAGGCTTTTGAATAAGTGATGCGGTCTTTGCCTGCTGGATAGCTCTAAGCTCAGAGGATCGAGTTTTAGATGATGGGCGTGTAAATAGAGATTTCGATTTTCTATGATTTATAGAATAGCTTACAGGCTCGCTGCGACGTTCATGATGGTTTGTATGAGCTTCACAGTTCATGCTGAAACGAGTTTTAAACTTGGTGGTTTATCAACGCACCTCTCTGGGGGGGATTACAATGCATTCCATCGGCTGATAATAATCTCTCATAATGATTATTTTGGCGGCTATTTTCGCAACTCATTTGACGATGATTCTTTTGTTCTGGGGCACACGTGGGGCTTTGAGGACAGCGTCTTCCGTTTTAACCTTCATGGCGGGGTTGTCTATGGCTACCGAAAATCAAGTCACTGCTATAAAGCGCAGGAAGAGAAGCTGGATGAGCCGAAGGTTACATGCCTTTTTGTTGCTCCGGAAGTTATGGCGCACCTGGTTCCACTCAAACCTAGCATCACCATTTTTGGGCCTGGCGCTCTAGTGTTATCTATTAACCTGGATTTGCCTTAAGCAATCGAAAAACTTTTATCGAGGGGCCAGAAACGACAAAGCCCCTTATATGTGGGTTATGGCGAGACAAGTGGTGCTCGCAGCTAGATTTTTGAATAGTCAGAATATTTATTTTGGTT
>DAITOW010000272.1:0-4173 GCA_036833965.1 Oleiphilaceae bacterium | reverse complement strand
GCTTTGATATGGCAAACGGCCAGCTTGATACCATCGTTAAAGTAAGCATCGTGAATGATGAGATTAGCGGTAATGCCGCCATTGAGATTCGCGGACTGGAAATCGAAAACGCGACCGATGTGCACACCGGCAGCCTGACCGAGCAAACCTTTATTCCGCTCAATGTCGCGCTAAGCGCCCTGAAAGACAGCGATGGTCGAATCGAGCTGGATATACCGCTCAAGGGCAACGTGAACGACCCTGACTTTGGCGTAAACGGCTTCTTTAATCTGGTTGCCCAACGTGCAGCCATGGCTGCGTCGCAGTCTTACCTGATCAACACCTTTGTACCCTACGCCAACATCGTGACGCTCACGACAATTGCCGGTAGCTATGCGCTGAAACCACGGGTTGATGATTTGCTCTTTGCCGAAAAGCAAAAAGATGTGGATGACGAGCAGAAGGAATTCCTCTCAAAAATTGCTGCGCTTCTGACAGACAAGGAAAGCATCGACATGCAGGTATGTGGCTACGCGACCCCGCAAGAGCTGAAACTGAGCATCGGCGAGGCTTCTGCAGAGCAGCTCAGTACGCTGAGGATGCTCGCGCACGACAGAGCGACTGCCGTGAAGTCTTATCTGGTGAAGGAGCATGACATCGCGTCCGCCCGGGTACTGATTTGCAAGGCCAAAGTGGATCAGCGTGAGGAAGCACAACCCCGTGTTGAGTTTGTTTTCTAGAAAAAAAGCGGTTTTTTTGTGATTTTTTCGCTTTTTTAGGGGGGATTAAGCCCTAAGGACGATGAGACTAAGCCCCCTACGCCCCTAAAATGGGAACCATCAAAAGGCGGTAGAGAAAAGATTCAGGCCCTTTTCTCTAAGGTCTTTGTAAAATTTGAATGCTTTTATATGCCCGCTGTCGAATAGGCCTCGACAGCGGGCTTTTTCTTTCTGGTTCTAGTCTTCTTTTTTACGACGTGATCTATTCGACAGAACGTTCAGGACAGCGCATTACTCGATAACTGCTCGAAAAACCGCATCATCTCATTATCGTTGGCATGTTCTCTCGGAGCGGCGCGTAACTGGGCAATCAGTTCATCCAGCTCCGGATTGGAATCGGACAATTCCACTGAGGGCATTTGCGACCAATCATTAAAATAACGAGCCTTGATCGGACCGAAGTAAAGCACCGAAATATTGCGATGGCGTGGATCAAGCTCTATGCGCGCAAGTGTTTTCTGCAACGCCTCCCTGCTCCCTTCCAGACGCTGAACAAAGAAGTGGTGCTTGAACAACAGCATCCCGGAAATTCGGGCGGCCGCATTATTTTTCTCAGCCTTTATGCGGATATGCATCAAAGCGTCTTTCACCTCATCATTTGAAATCAGTGAATCGCTGATATACGTGAGAGAAAACAGCTTTTCCTGCGCTTCTCCTCGACGCCCTTTCTGGTCGTCGAGTTCGCGCTTACGAACCTTTTCGTCAAACATTGATTGATCAGCCTGGCGAATCAGCTCGTCATAGCTGGTCGCATCCCGGGGGAATAGGCTTGAACCAATGCTCGCTTCGACAGGGATCAAGTGCCCCTCAATCTCCACAGGAAGGGAAAGGGTATGTCGGTAACGCTCACGAATCTCTGCCAGTACCTCAGGAGCTGAAAGATCATTGATCACGACGACAAATTCGTCTCCACCAATCCGCGCACAATGATCTTCCTTGCGCGTGCATTGCAAGAGCCTGCGTGCAACCTGAATCAGCACATCATCTCCTGCAGCATGCCCATATTCATCGTTAATCGGCTTGAAGTTATCCAAATCGATAAACAGCACGGCAAACATCGTCCCGACCCGTTGAGCGCGACTAATCGAAGCCTCCATATATTCCTTCAGTTTTCTCCGGGAGGGTAAGCCGGTCAGTACATCATGTGTTGCTTCCTTCACCAGACGCTCGCGCAGCACAACCTCCTTACTGATATCACGCAGCACGCCTACAAACTTCAAACGCCCCTTGTCTTCATACTTTGAAATAGCCAGATGGACCGGAATGAGCGTCCCGTCCTTTCGCCGGGCTTTCACTTCCCTGCCGATACCGATAATTTTGGCGGTTCCGGTCTCGAGAAAGTTACGAATGTACTGGTCATGATGTGCCGCAACATCCGCCCCCATGAGCATACTGACGTTGCTCCCGAGAAGTTCCTGTTTCGAGTAGCCAAGCAACTTCAGGCAACTCGGATTTACCCGGGATATCTGCCCTTTCTCATCAATAATAATCAGGGCATCTACGATGGTTTCGAGAATGGCTTGCTGCTCACGCTTGTAATACTCGATGAGCAAACCAAGCTCTTCTGCCTGATCAGATAGCTTCTGCTCAACCAGCTCAAAATCTCTTGGTTCCCCCTCCAGGGCATACACTTCTTCCGCTTGCTGCGCAATCGCACGCTCAAAACGTCTTTTTCTGCGTTCAAACATCGTCGCCATGACGAACATGAGTGCGATCGCAAGCAGGATCATCAGAAGAAGGAGGACGGGCAACTCATAGGACAAGGCGTTTAACTGACCGAGAGCGTCTGCATAAAGCACACTCGCAAGAAGAATCTGGCCATCATCTAACGCTTTCTGAAAATAATAGCGCTGGCCCCCTGCTTGCGCAGAGACCTTCACCAAGTCTGTTTTTTCACTCTGCTGATGGATCAGGCTTAGATAGCGACCATTATCCGTTTCCTGACCCAAGCCTTGTTTGTCGAGCAATGCGGTCGCTGTACCTGCACGGGGATCCAATACATAGAGTTCATCAGGGACGATCGGAAGGGTTTGTAAAAAGTCCGGCGATAGAGAAGCAGATGACAAATCCGAATCCGGTTCATCGACTGCGTACTCTGCGGCAGGGGAAGCCAAATCGTGATAGATGAGCTCGAGTGACGCGCGCAAGCTGTTTGCCACCAGTCTGTCTGCGAGATGAGCCTGATTGCTATGCGTTAAGGCAAAGGCCAGCAAGCACATCATAACCAGACAAAACCAGCAGAGCGTACTTATGGAACGTGAACTCATCCGTGCACCCTTGAACCTGATTTGGTTCCAAATAAACGAATCAGTGCCTTAATATAGTCGCTTTTGAGTGAACCCGCTTAAAATCAGCCTTTATGAGTTCTCGGTTGTTTCCGTGAAGCAGCCTACCTCGCGAGATAACGTTTTTTCTCTTTCGCCCCTTTGGCTAACAAGGCCGGTTTCAAAACCTTGCGCAAACCCGGCAGTAAGTAACCGGCCGTCGCCAACACCCCTGAAAAAGCAGGTATCGCACGCTCCCGTTTGCCGTCCATCGCACATTCAAGAATCGCGGCGGCAATTTCATCCGCCGTGCTCATCGGCTGAGAGAACACCATGTCCGGCACATCCTCGATATGATCCATAATGAACGCGGTGTCGATCGGGCCGGGAGACACCAGCGAGACCGTTACAGCAGTTTCGTTTAGCTCTTCGGCCAGAGCAAGCGAGAACGCGCGTAGCCCGAATTTGCTGCAGGAATAGGTCGCCTCGCCTTCCAGAGGAAAGCGCCCAGCCAGGGAAGCAACGTTGATAATTGCTCCTTGCGGCGCTTTCAAGAGATACGGCAAAGCCAGTTTGGAAAGTCGAATTGGGCCCTTGAGATTCACATCAATAGTTTGATCAAGCCCGGCAAGATCAGCCTCGGCGACATCGCCCCGCTCGTGATAGCCTGCGTTATTTACGAGCACATCAATACGGCCGAACTGCTCTACGGTCTTGTCGATCAGCGCCTTACAGTCTTCCAGCTTTGCGACATCGGTCTGCACCGCCATCGCGCCATGACCCAACTCCTGAGCGAGTTCATTGAGCTCCTTGATCGAACGCGCCGCCAGCACGACCGTCGCGCCCTCTTGGGCAAACTGTCTTGCGCACGCTTCGCCTACGCCGGCAGATGCTCCTGTAATAATGACGACCTGATTTTCAAAACGCATTCGGGGATCCCTTTAAGATTGTTGTTTTGAGGGACTATAACGGAGCGGAGGGGTGGTTTGAATTGTTTTCTGTAGCGAAGGGGGGGCTTATCCAACCAATGGGGTTTTCTTTTCTTTTTTTGGCGGAATTCAAAGTTTCGCCTTTATGGCGACTTAGGGGCTTTGCGCTGGCAAAGCCCCTAAGAACCCCAAGCAGCCCCAATTAGCCACCCTGCGGGACAC
>DAITOW010000271.1:0-4191 GCA_036833965.1 Oleiphilaceae bacterium | reverse complement strand
GTCGCTAATCCGCAGATCGCTTATTTTGCCACCTTTAAAACGCACGCGAAGCACCTCAAACAAGCTGCCATCTTCTATCGGGAAGAGTAGAAATTGCTTTTCCTCGTCTTCGCTTGCACGCTCCTCAACAATAAACTCGCGCGCAATCCCTTCCTTATTGCCGTTAAATAACAATGCCGGCGTCGCGGCAAAGTCATCACCTAAAATCTGAACGCTCGCTTGCTCAAGATCAGGATCGTAAACAGTCACCTCACCGGCATAAACAAATATTTTTTGCGCTAAAGGCGCTCTTGTTTCCCAATAGAAATAGTCAGGTTTCTTTGCCTTGAATAAACCCTTCGTCTCTTGTACACGTGTACCCCTTGAGTCGACCATAAATTGCACGAAGTCCCCCTGAATGTCTTCAGATGCCGCTAATAGATCGACAAGATTATCGAGTGCGAGACGACTTTCAGCGAGGGAAAAAGACGAGGTGCTTACAAGAAAACACAGCATTGCTGCGCGAAAAGAACTGAACATGGAAAATGTGCTCACTCTATAAAATTACAATTAAGAATGAGCAGCATATCATAGGGAATAGGAGAATAGTTTTAAGGCTTTGTTAGCGAAACTGCTAATCCTCTGGAGGTGGAGGAGCCAGCACTTCACGAGAGCCATTATGCCCAGCTTCACTGACAACGCCTGCTTGCTCCATCGCCTCAACCAGGTTCGCCGAGCGGTTATACCCGATCTTCAACTTTCTCTGTACCGAAGAAATAGAAACACGTCTTGCTTTGGTGACGAAAGCAACCGCCTCATCAAAGAGCGGATCTTGCTCGCTATCGCCGCCACCTTCTGCGAAGGCTGCTGCAATCGGATCGTTCGACTCGCCACCACTCAACACTTCCTCAAGGTAATTCGGCGCACCCCGCTGCTTCCAATCCGCGACAACCTTATGTACTTCATGGTCATCCACAAATGCGCCATGAACACGCACAGGAACACTTGTACCAGGAGGCATATAAAGCATGTCACCATGACCTAGCAACTGCTCCGCACCGCCCTGATCAAGAACGGTTCGAGAATCAATCTTGGACGATACCTGGAAGGAAATACGGGTTGGAACGTTCGCCTTGATAAGACCGGTAATAACATCGACCGAAGGACGCTGCGTCGCAAGTATCAAGTGTATACCAGCCGCGCGTGCCTTTTGAGCAATACGGGCAATGAGCTCTTCCACTTTCTTGCCGACAATCATCATCATGTCAGCAAACTCGTCAATAACAACAACGATGAAGGGCAGCGTCTCCAGTGCGGGACGCTCCTGCTCTTCATTCAACAGGTGTTCCTCGGGTTGCCAGAGCGGATCAAGCAATGGCTCACCGGCCTCTTCCGCTGCTTTTACCTTACGATTAAATCCGGCAATGTTTCTGACACCCATAGTTGCCATTAATTTATAACGACGCTCCATCTCGGCGACACACCAACGCAAGGCATTTGCAGCCTCTTTCATATCAGTGACCACTGGCGTGAGCAAATGCGGGATGCCGTCATAGATCGACAACTCCAACATTTTTGGATCGACCATGATAAAACGCACTTCTTCCGGCGTTGACTTGAACAGCATACTCAGGATCATACTGTTCACACCGACCGACTTACCGGAACCGGTCGTACCTGCAACCAGCAGATGCGGCATTTTCGCCAAATCCGCAACTACCGGGTCTCCGGCAATATCATTTCCCAAACCAAGGGTCAGCGGAGACGGAGCATCATCGTAGTCCTTTGAGGTCAGAACCTCGCTAAAACGGACAATTTCCCGATGCTCGTTTGGAATCTCAATACCTATGACCGATTTACCAGGAATAACTTCAACGACCCGCACACTCATCACAGCGAGCGAACGCGCCAGGTCTTTTGCAAGATTACTAATCTTACTGACTTTGACTCCAGGTGCCGGCTGCACTTCAAACCGCGTAATCACCGGCCCAGGATTTACTTCAACCACTTCGGCACTCACACCAAAATCTGCAAGCTTAACCTCAAGCAAGCGCGACATTTTTTCCAGGTCTTCCGGTGAGTAGCCATCTTTCTTGTTCTTTTCAGCAGGATCCAAAAGTAGCAATGACGGTAGTTTCGACTCTTGCCCGATAAACAAATTACCCTGCTGTTCTTCCTCTAGTCGCTTACCCTGCTTGCTCTTCTTCACAAAAGGAGAGATTTTCACGCCCGGCTTGATATCCTGCACCGCCGATTCCCCTGAGCTGCCAGAGGTAGCTTTTGGTTTTGTCACGGCTCGTGGCATGACGTCTAACTGCGGCTCTTTACGGACATCTGCGTTATCTGATGCCCTCCTATCTTCCCGCTTCAATGGATTAGTGACAACCGACAGTGCTTTTTTCAATGCGCTCGACTCATTTGTCTCAGTCTCATCGGATAGCACTTTTACCTTTGTCTTTTGGGCGTCCAAAACATCTACAGCTTTGAGTCTTTCCTGCTCTGCCTTTTGCTCAGCCTTTCTCTCGGCTCGAAGATCACGTCGTATCTCAACATGATGACGCACAAAGGAAAAGAAACGTTGCGCGGCACGCGCTAGTACTCGGGAACCGGCAATCGTCCAGGCGCCGGTCCTATCCATCAAGCCCAACCAAGAGATTCCGGTAAATACCGTTAAACCGAAGAGCAACATAGAAACCAGCAGCAGAGTGCTACCCAGGGAATTGAAAGTATTGAGCATCAAGGCAGAAAATTCATGGCCAAGAATACCGCCGGCGTATAACTGCAAACCATGGATCTGGTACATCGCGAGCAATCCGGTCGCCCCCATTAGGGTAACAATAAAGCCAATAACCCGGATACTGACTAAAGGCCAGTAAATTTCCCTAACTTCTTTACGATGTTTGAAAATCAGGCAGGCTCTAAAACCGATCAGCAACGGGAACAGGTAAGCGACGTAACCAAAAAAATAAAGCAATATGTCGGACAACCAGGCTCCGGCCTTCCCCCCATAATTTAGAGGCTTGGCATTCGTTCCAGTACTAGTCCAACTTGGGTCACTGCTATTGTGGGAAATCAATGCCATTAATAAAAAGGCACAAAGAGCCACAGTTAAAATCAGAGCTCCCTCACGTATACCCTGTGAAATATAGGCGTGAAACTTCTGATCACCGCTCGTTGCAGCGGTTTTCTGGCTTAAGGCTGTTTTCTGGCTCAAGGCTGTATTTGCACTCAAAATTCTCACCTTTCATATACTGAAGCATGCTCGAAACCACTCATAAAAGCGCGCATTTCGGGCGAGACTATTTCATAGTATAGAAAAGGATTTAAGAATTAACTTTAATTATCTGAAATATAAAGAAAAGATATTAAAAGAATACAGCTTAGCGTCAGAGTGACGCCAAGCCTTTTTGGAGGTCTGCGATGATATCCTGAGGACTCTCCAAGCCGACCGAGACACGGATCAAGTTTTCCGTAATACCCGCTCTTCTCTTCTCGTCATCAGATAGACGCCCATGCGTGGTTGTTGCAGGATGGGTGATCGTCGTTTTAACGTCACCCAAATTCGCAGTTAAGGAGATAAACTCCGTTCCGTCGATCACACTCCATGCTTCAGCTCGCCCACCAACAACCCGGAAAGACAGTACACCGCTCGCACCAGACTGCTGCTTTTTCGCCAACTCATAGTAAGGATGAGACTCCAGACCAGCGTAGAACACTCGCTCAACCTTAGGCTGCTGCTCTAACCACTGCGCCACTGCCAATGCATTTTCACTATGCGCCTTCATGCGCAAACTCAAGGTTTCCAAACCTTTCAAAAACACCCAGGCATTAAAAGGGCTCATCGTAGGGCCAGCAGAGCGCATAAACCCATGCACCTCTGACATAATCTGTTCGCTACCTACAACCAAACCGCCCAGGCATCGTCCCTGCCCATCGATGTACTTTGTCGCAGAATGAATCACAATATCTGCGCCGAGATCAAGCGGTCGTTGCAGCGCAGGCGTACAGAAACAGTTGTCAACAATGAACAAACAATCCTGCTCACGCTCTACCGCGTCAATAATGTTTCTTAAACGTGCTAAATCCACAACCTCACAAAGCGGATTTGACGGCGTTTCTACAAAAACCAGGCGGGTTGTTTGCCGCAAGGACGATGACCATGCCTCGTAATCACACAGGTCAACAAACTCTACTTCAACGCCAAACTTAGAG
>DAITOW010000270.1:3345-4262 GCA_036833965.1 Oleiphilaceae bacterium | reverse complement strand
GATTGAAGGTGGTCGAGCCATGGCTTACTGGGCCGCTTTTCAGCAAGATTTGGCGCATGCTGCTGAGGATGACGCGGAGCGCGAAAAAGCCGACGATTTGTTCCAGATTATGACGCCCATCGTCAAAGCGTTTTTGACGGACGAGGGTTATTTCAGCTGCGATGCTGCTTTACAGTCTATGGGAGGCAACGGGTATACCCAGGATTGGCCGGTCGAGCAGTTGTTGCGAGATGGTCGTATCGCCCGGATTTACGAGGGAACCAACGGCATTCAGGCCCTGGATCTTATCGGTAGAAAGATGACGATGCGCGGAGGACGCTTGCCTCGCACATACATCGCAGCGATGAATGAGTTGATCGCCGATGCGCTTCCGGAGCACAAGTCCAAGGCTGAGCAGTTTATTGCCAAGTTGACGCAAACCCTGATGGGGCTTGTGAAAACAGTCATGGCAGACCCGGAAGAAGCTGGTGCGGCTTCGACGCCCTTGTTACGCATGTTTGCCTTAACGAGTCTTGCGGTGATGTGGGCGCGTATGGCAAAACAGGCAACGGATGAAGGCACGAAGAGCCGATACAGTGCGGACTATCTGTCTGGCAAGGTAAAGGCAGCGGAGCACTTCTATCGCCTGTACCTCCCGGAGATGGATGCGTTGGCCGCTGACATTGAAGCGGGTAAAGCAAGCTTGATGGATTTTGCCGACGCAGAGTTTTAGGGCGGCTATACGTAACGTCATCTGAGTTAAGAACCCGCCTCGTGCGGGTTTTTTTATTGGCCGAAGTGTATATCTAGCAAACAATGGCTTACCTTCGATTTGGTGATTTACCGATATTTGCAGGAGTTGCAGGAGTTGCAGGAGTTGCAGGAGTTGCAGGAGTTGCAGGAGTTGCAGGTGTTGCTGGAACTGCGGGCAAAAAAAA
>DAITOW010000270.1:0-3335 GCA_036833965.1 Oleiphilaceae bacterium | reverse complement strand
TTCCAAACAACGGTTTTTGTTCATTTTGGTGATTTACCTATATTTGCTTTTGTTGAAGCCAAAAATAAAACCGGGTAGGTGTTGTGTTCGAAGCATCATTGCGGCTAAGGGACAAGAAGCGGGCAAAATGAAAAACCTGTGTCTTATCAGTACTTACGCAGTGGTTTTTACCGTGGATCACAGGGATTGGATTTTTTTTGAAGGGAGCGAAAGCTCCCTTTTTTTTTGTACCTCAGCCAGAGGTCTAGAGATCAAAGCGATCGGCATTCATTACCTTGTTCCATGCAGCAATGAAATCTTTTTTGAACTTCTCTTGCGCATCATCACAGGCGTACACTTCTGCAATCGCTCTTAATTGAGAGTTGGAACCGAAGACCAAGTCAACGCGTGTGCCAGTCCATTTGAGCTCACCGGTTGCGCGATCAAAGCCTTGGTAGGTTTCATTCTTCTCTGTAGCCGGTTTCCACTCAAGGCTCATATCGGTGAGATTGGTAAAGAAATCGGTACTCAAGGTTCCGGGCGAACTCGTCCAAACGCCGTATGTGGTATCGCCATAGTTCGCGCCCAAAGTGCGCATTCCGCCAACGAGAACGGTCATTTCAGATGCCGTTAGGCCCAATAACTGCGCCTTGTCGAGGAGTAACTCTTCCGGCGAGAAGGTGTACTCTTTCTTGACGTAGTTTCTAAAGCCATCCGCGATCGGTTCCAACAGCTCGAAGGACTCGACATCAGTCTGTTCGGAGGTTGCATCCACGCGCCCTGGTTTGAACGGCACTGTGATGCTGTGATTGACGGACTTCTCGATTGCGGCAGCGCCACCGAGAACGATCAGGTCTGCAAGAGATACGTTCTTCGTGAAGCTTGCTTGAACGCCCTCTAGTGCCTTCAATACCTTTTGGAGTTGGTCCGGTTGGTTCACCTCCCAGTTATTCTGAGGTGCCAATCGGATACGCGCACCGTTGGCTCCGCCGCGGAAGTCCGAGCCGCGGAAGGTCGATGCAGAGGACCAAGCCGTGTAAACCAGTTCGGAGATAGTTAAGCCGGTATCAAGAATGGCTTTTTTCAGCGCATCGATATCGGAATCATTTAACGGGTCACCGCTCGCTGCCGGAAGAGGGTCTTGCCAGATCAAGTCTTCATTAGGTACTTCGCTGCCAAGATAACGTGACTTAGGGCCCATGTCCCGGTGCGTCAGCTTGAACCAGGCGCGAGCGAAGGCATCGGCAAACTCAGCCGGGTTCTTGTGAAAGCGCTCCGAAATCTTTCTGTATTCAGGGTCCATTTTCATCGACATATCAGCGGTCGTCATCATTAGTCCGACGCGCACATTTTCGTCTTCGGCATCCGGCGCTTTATCCTTATCGGCAATGTTTTTGGGTGCCCATTGCTGCGCTCCTGCAGGGCTCTTAACAAGTTCCCATTCATAACCGAATAGAACGTCGAAGTAGCCGTTGTCCCATTGCGTCGGGTTTGATGTCCAGGCACCTTCAATACCACTAGTGATCGTGTCACGGCCTTTGCCGCTACCGAACGTACTTTTCCAGCCGAAGCCCATTTCTTCCAGTGGTGCAGCTTCCGGCTCAGCGCCAACCAAGGCGGCGTCTCCCGCGCCGTGCGCCTTGCCGAAGGTATGACCTCCTGCGGTGAGTGCAACCGTTTCCTCATCGTTCATACCCATGCGAGCAAAGGTTTCACGGACGTCTTTACCGGAGGCGATTGGATCGGGATTTCCGTCAGGCCCTTCTGGGTTGACGTAGATTAGACCCATCTGAACAGCTGCGAGCGGATTTTCCAGATCGCGTTCACCCGAATATCGGCTGTTACCTAACCATTCGGTTTCAGCGCCCCAGTACACGTCTTCCTCGGGGCCATAAATGTCTTCGCGACCGCCGCTAAAGCCGAAGGTTTTTAGTCCCATCGATTCGATCGCTACGTTTCCTGCCAAAATGAACAAGTCGGCCCAAGAAAGGCTCTTGCCGTATTTTTTCTTGACCGGCCAGAGGAGGCGGCGAGCTTTATCCAGGTTTCCATTGTCGGGCCAGCTATTGAGAGGAGCGAAGCGCTGATTGCCGGAATTGGCACCGCCGCGACCATCTGCTGAACGATAGGTACCCGCGGCATGCCATGCCATTCGAATCATGAAGGGGCCGTAGTGACCATAGTCCGCCGGCCACCAGTCTTGAGAGTCTGTCATCACCGACTCAAGATCTTTTTTGACTTCATTTAAATCTAAAGCACGGAAGGCTTCCCGATAGTTAAAGTCTTCATCCATCGGATTGGTCTTTCGATCATGCTGATGAAGGATCTTGAGATTGAGCTGGTTCGGCCACCAGTCTGTATTGTTTGTTCCGGTGTTGCCCTGACGGGTAGCGCCACCGTGCATGACGGGGCATTTTCCTGATTCGTATGACATGACGAGCTCCTTAGCATGGATGTTGGGTTGTGATGTGGGACACCACGAGCACTCAGTCTAGGAGAAACTCTAAGTTTGAGGTATTGAATTAAATTGAAGTTGATATTCGTATTTTTGGAATTGTGAGAGCTAGAGTTCTTCTGCCGCCTTTGGTTTTAGGGATAGTTCAAACCGTGCGGGAAAGCGACGAAGAATTTTTTGTTCACCTTCTCTGGATGAATCTACTGATTGTCCGGTCTGTCAATGGTGCCAACATCCAAAACAGGCGAGGCATCAATATGCTGGGCGTCCATCATCTGGGCAATGCGTTGCAGGCTTGAGATCAGCATGCTTTGTTCCCATTCATGCAAAGCATTAAATTGGCCAGCGAACTGCTCCTGCAAAGGGGTTGGGGCGCTAAGCGTGGTTTTCTCTCCGTCTTCCGTTAAATGAACGTGTACTTTTCGCTTATCTTGAGTAGAGCGCTCTCGATACACCAAACCACGTTTTTCCAGTCTATCCAGAATCGTTGTTACAGTTGCTTGTGACAGGCTGATGTCATTCGCAAGTTTGCCGATGGTCACGTCCTCGTTATTGCGTATGGCATTCAATAGCAAAATTTGTGGTGCTGTCAGACCGCTCGTTTTGGATAGTTGTTTCGAGTGAAGGTCGGTTGCCCTGATCACGCGTCGTAAGGCGACAAGCACTTCTTCTACTTTGTCCATTTAATCCTCGTCAGAGCTTTTTATGTGACTTTCTAAAGCCGGACGTTCGCATCAGACTTGCTGCGGAGTATAGAGTTTACGTCTTGATATGTTAAGTGCTCTAAATATAAAGCATGCAGAAGGACGGAAGTAACCGTGATTTTCTATGGGGATCGTCGTCAGGCTATTTAAGATGCCGGCCGCCATCAAGATGGATCGTTCTGCCGGTGATATATCGA
>DAITOW010000269.1:0-4271 GCA_036833965.1 Oleiphilaceae bacterium | reverse complement strand
GATTAATCTTGCGGCGGTGGAAGAATTCGAAGTGCAGTCGGAGCGTAAAAATTACCTGGATTTGCAGAATGATGAGTTGGTAGAAGCTCTTGAAACGCTTGAAGGCGCTATTCGGAAAATAGACAAGGAAACGCGTGCACGTTTTAAAGACACTTACGATCGGGTCAATGCAGGTCTTCAGGCGCTTTTCCCTAAAATATTTGGTGGTGGAAGTGCGAAGCTGGAGCTTACCGACAGCGACTTGCTCGAAACCGGTGTTTCGATTATTGCCAGACCGCCGGGAAAAAATAACTCGACGATTCATTTGTTGTCTGGCGGAGAAAAGGCTTTGACTGCCTTGGCGCTTATTTTTTCGATATTCAAGTTGAATCCAGCGCCTTTTTGTATGTTGGATGAGGTCGATGCTCCCCTTGATGATGCGAATGTCGGCCGGTTTGCAAGGCTTGTGAAAGAAATGTCGGATACCGTGCAGTTTATTTATATCTCACACAATAAGGTGTCTATGGAGATGGCAGACCAGCTTATGGGCGTTACTATGCATGAGCCTGGTGTTTCGCGATTGGTTTCTGTTGATATTGATGCTGCGACCCGCCTTGCCGAAGCTTGACTTGAGTTATAGAACAATTAATTAAGCTTTAATCTTCCGCGTTGGTTTAAGTTGGTTTTTGAAGATAAGATATGTCATGCAATAAGTGGGTTTGTGTTGTTGTTGCATGATCCCGAGTGTCGCTTAGAAAGCGCTAATCATAACGAGCAAAAAACTAGCAATGAATCTTCGAGAATGGTTAATCGCCGCCGGCATAGTCATTATCCTTGGTATTCTAATTGACGGTATTCGCCGCATGAGACTGGCCAGGCATGACTCTCTGAAAATGTCCCGAGACCTTGGTGGTCAGATCGAAAACTCTCCACTCGACGATGACTTTAACCCCGAACTTCCAGGCGGACGTGCCCGAGTGGTGGCTGTGGGTGTTGATTCAAGAGAAAAAGATGATGATGTTGCCACTGGATTCTCAGCAATTTCAGATGATGACGAACCGGCGAATCTGGAGCCTAGTCTTGGTCTTGATCTGAACGAACCCGAAGAGGTTGTTGCTGAATCATCTCCTAAACAGGTTTCCTCAGCTGTTACCAAGACAAAGGCAAGTAAAGCTTCCGCCAGGAACACGTCTAGAAAAGCCGCTGCGCAAGATAAAGCTGCATCGCAAGATGTGCCTGAACATGAAGTAATTATCATCAATGTGGATGCGCGCCCGGGCGAGACGTTTTCCGGTAGTGCGATCAAAAAGCTTCTTGTAGCTTGTGGCATGGAACATGGTGACATGTCTATTTTTCATCGTCATGAGGAAGATCTTTTAAGTCCCATCCAGTTTAGTGTCGCAAATGCCGTTGAGCCGGGATATTTTGACCCCGACAATCTCGATTCCCTGACCACTCCTGGCGTTAGTTTTTTTATGAGTATTCCCGGGCCGAAAGATTACTTAAAGGCTTTTGATTTCATGTATGAAACTGCGAAATGTTTCGCGAATAATTTACAGGGTGAGATGAAGGATGAGAATCGTAGCGTTCTCACCGCACAAACGATTGAACACTGTAAGCAGCGTATTCGTGAATTTGAGCGCAAGCAATTGTGTAAGGCGCGTCCTTGAAACAGGTTGTTTAGGTGTCTGACGTTTCTCTTGCGGCTGAGGTTGCTCGCCTTTCTCAAGCGTTACACGAGCATAACTACAAGTATTATGTTCTTAGTGAGCCCTCGGTTTCGGATGCCGAGTATGACTCTTTGTTTCAAAAGCTGAAGGCAATTGAAGAACAGCATCCGGAGCTGAAGTTGCCGGAATCTCCGACACAAAGAGTCGGCAGTGCCCCCTCAAAAGAATTCCATCAAATACAACATCGTATTCCTATGTTGTCCTTGGACAACGTTTTTTCTACAGAAGATCTACTGGCGTTCTATAACCGGCTTAGAGATAAAGTAGCTGTTGGGGACGCAGGTTTATTTTCAATCGTGGGAGAGCCGAAGCTTGATGGTGTCGCGGTAAGTCTTCTGTATGTGGACGGTGTTTTGCAATATGGCGCGACACGCGGTGACGGCCAAACAGGCGAAGATATCACTGCGAATGTCAAAACCATTGCCAGCATTCCCCTTCGTTTGCAGGGCTCTGGTTATCCAAAGGAGCTTGAGGTTCGTGGCGAGATATTCATGCCAAAAGGCGTGTTTAAAGAGTTGAACGCCAGAGCCGAAAAAGAGGGTGGCAAAGCGTTCGTAAATCCGCGTAACGCTGCTTCAGGTAGTTTGAGGCAGTTGGACTCGCGAGTGACTGCTGCGCGAAAGCTAAGTATGAATGCATACTCCATTGGCCTTTGTTCGGAGGATGTAGAGTACTCGTCGCATCTTGAATCGTTGCGCGCACTCAGTCAGTTCGGTTTTGTCGTTAATCCTCTTATTGAGGAGTTAACGGATGAGGAATCTCTTGTTAACTATGTCTCCCGATTGAGTGATCTGCGCTCTTCGCTTGATTACGAGATTGACGGAATAGTGTTCAAGATTAATTCTTTTGATCAGCAGAAAATATTGGGTTTTGTTTCCCGGGCTCCTCGCTGGGCAACCGCTTATAAATTCCCGGCTGAAGAGGCGAATACGGTACTCGAAAGTGTGGAGTTTCAGGTTGGCCGTACAGGAGCTATTACGCCTGTGGCACGATTAAAGCCCGTTTTCGTAGGTGGTGTTACGGTCAGTAATGCGACCTTGCATAATATGGATGAGATTGCTCGTCTCGGTGTGCAGGTTGGCGATGTCGTGTCGATTCAGCGGGCAGGGGATGTGATTCCAAAAGTGTCCCGGCGCGTTGCGGCGGGAGAGATGTCAAAGAAGATCGCTCTTCCGGAGAATTGTCCGGTTTGTCATTCGCCGATTGAACAGGATGGTTCGATTGCTCGTTGCACGGGTGCGCTCGTTTGCTCCGCGCAGTTAAAAGAGTCAATCAAGCACTTCGTTTCGCGTAAGGCATTTGATATCGATGGTATGGGCGATAAGTTAGTCGATCAGCTAGTCGAAAAGGAATTTATTCGAAGTGCGGCTGATATTTTTGATCTGACGGCGCCCAATCTCGTGTTGCTGGAACGAATGGGGCAAAAAAGCGCCGACAACCTGATTGCCGCGATTGAGTCATCAAAGAAGATTTCCATGTCTCGCTTTATTTACGCACTTGGAATAAGGGAGGTTGGCGAGACTACTGCGATGACCTTGGCTCGTGCGATCTCAGACATCCATGAATTGTTTGCGCTCGATGGTGAGCAGCTTGAAGCTCTTGAAGATATTGGTCCGGTGGTAGCGGCGCATGTGCTTGCGTTTACCGGAAATCAGGATAATTTGTCTCAGGTCGACAAGTTATTGTCAAAAGGTGTGTTGCCAGAAGCTGTATCCTCATCGGCTTCAGGTGCCAATTCCCACGTGAGTGGAAAGGTCTTTGTGCTTACCGGAACTCTGCCGAATCTTGGTCGGGACGAACTGAAAGCAATGCTTATCTCGGCGGGAGCGAAGGTCAGTGGTTCGGTTTCCAGCAAGACTGATTATTTGGTAGCCGGTGAAAAAGCAGGTTCAAAGCTCACGAAGGCAGAACAGTTAGGTATCGCAATTCTGACGGAGGCGCAGGTTTTAGAGCTAATCTCTGCAACATAGTGTGATCTACGGAGCGTTTCTTGCTCAGCATCCTGTAAAACTCTTACCCCTTTTAATAACATCTACCTAGTAAAGTCTAATCTACCTCTAAAACAGTAACTGCCAGGCAGTGAGTGCGTTTATTTTGAGATCTATTCTGCAACACCTTTTTATTTTGTGCGTATCCCTATTTCTTGTCGCTTGTGAAACTGAGCTTGATGAGGAGCCATTACGAATTCTGAACGAGTCAGCGTTACCTACCGAAATGACATGGTATTCCGCTATAGATGTTCCGATTGAAATAACAGGTGGGCAAGGCGGGTACGCGGTTCGATATATCCAGAACCCGGAAAGCTGGATGACGGAAGAGCAGATAGGTGATGTAGAAAGCGTAAATCGTGTAGAGCTAGCAGTGGTGCATGAAGAAGGGAATACCTTTCGATTGCAGGGGATCCCAGTACCTCAGTCAGGCATTGAACGAGAGTTCAATTCCTCATTTTGGATAGAGGCAACCGATGGGGAAAGCACGGTTTTATCACGATTTGAGTTTTCGATCAGCGATGTTTCTTTTGATGGCTTGGATGGTTTAGTCTCATTTAACGAGGGTGAGTCC
>DAITOW010000268.1:0-4281 GCA_036833965.1 Oleiphilaceae bacterium | reverse complement strand
GGTAAAAGAGCCAGCAGGAAGATACCGAAGCACAAAACAAGCCAAACTAGTGCAAGCGCCGAAGCTTCTCCTCTCTGCGAACTGGAGGAACAAGATTCAGAAGCGTCCTGCTTAGGAAGCTCTCGCCGAACAAACGCGCAGAACATCCCGACGAGACCCAAGACGCAAACCGGCGCTAAAGGCGATCGCCAAACCAAAAATAGGGCTGCAGCAAGCACCACAATAAGTAAGCGGGGAATATCCGGTGCGAGACTGACACGCATCGCCAAAAATGCTTGAACTATCACGGCCAGCGCAACGACCTTTAAGCCCTGAGTTACGCCACTATTCAGCAGAACCGAATCATATGCCAGTAACATTGCAAACGAAAACAGCAGCAAGGCTGAGGGCAATGTGAAGCCGAGCCAGGCAGCTAAGGCACCTGCATATCCGTGTCGGTGGTATCCAATCGCCATGCCTAACTGGCTGCTTGCGGGCCCAGGAATAAACTGACACAAGCTTAAATAACTTGCGAAAGTTTCATCGCTCAACCAGTTTTTCCGCGCAACAAAAGTGGTTCGAAAATACCCGATGTGTGCAACCGGACCTCCGAATGACGTGCACCCCAAAACCAAAAAGCTCCAAAGCAAAGACAGGACACCTTTCGGTCCCGAATCCGCAGATGCGTCAGGGTGCAGTCCAGACATACAAACCTAATTAAATCGGAGAAAACGTCATGCGGATTGAGTTTTACGCTTGCTGCTCTTCGACAAGCCCAACAACAATTCCTGTGCGTCGCCAGCTGACATGTAGGCCGGCACAGCATATGTCGAGTTTGCTTCCTTGAAGGCGGCTCGACGAATTCCTGCAAAATCTTTCAACTGAAGCTGCGGAACCTGTGCATCAATCCCCACCGAACGAATAAGCTCATCCACTGCTTCGATAAAGTTCTGAGCGTTTTCTCTCTCAGAGGCACCGGACTTCGCAACTCCAATCGTTTCTGCCAGCTCCGCAAGGCGCGCCTCAACATGGGGCAAATTAAACCTCAGTACGTGCGGCAATACCTTGGCATTGACTAGACCATGCGGTATGCCATAACGGGCACCGATTTGATGAGCAAACGCGTGGACATAGCCCAAACCCGCGATATTGATCGTCAACCCTCCGTAAAACGAAGCAAGCGCCATGTTCTCACGTGCAACCAGACCGCCGCCGGACTTATATGCCTTCGGAAGATTCTCAAATACGAGTTTAATGCCGGCCTTTGAATAATAACTCGATTCATCGTTCGCCATCGTGCTGATAAACGATTCCACCAAATGGGTCAGAGCATCCATACCCGTAGCGGCAGTAATGGCCGGTGGCAGACCTTTCATTAGCTCCGGATCAAGCGCAGCCATTAGAGGAACTATTTTGGTATCGATTACCAGTTCCTTTTGATGCGTTACATCGTCGGAAATCACCGCACCAATCGTCACTTCAGAGCCAGTTCCGGCAGTTGTCGGAATACAGAAGAAAGGAGCCGAAGCAACTTTACCTTTCAGAATACCAACGAGTTTCTGGGGTTCTACCTGATTAGATGCTGCTAAGGCAATCACCTTCGCACTATCGATCGACGATCCCCCGCCGACCGCCAGGACTGAATCACAATTGCTTTGTCGATATTTACGCAAACCCTCTTCAACGACCGCAAAGGTAGGGTCAGGCTGCACCTCGGCAAACAATTCAAAACTTGCTCCATGCTTTTCGAGAGTCGTTAGGATCTTTTCCAGTAAACCAAGTTCATACAAAGGACGATCCGTAACAATCAGGGTTTTCTTCAGCCCAAACCCGGCGATGCTTTCACACAACTTTATCGAGGAGTTTTTGCCGGTTAGAACGGTAGGCTTGGGAATTTTCAAGACGCTTACAAGCGCCTTAAGGCCCGCTATATAACCCGTGCCAACAAGCTTGTTTCGAGCACGGGAAGCGCCGACCGGATTAACTACTTTGTCTTCAAATTGGGCGAGTAAAGTCTCTAGATTCACGATCAGCGCTCCTTAGTTATTTTTAGACTGGCTGCGAACAGAATAGTTTTAAAGATATTACTTTACAGGTTGTTTAAAGCAAGTAAAAACGGGGCCGAAGCCCCGTTTGAATAGTGTGTTTTATCAGTAGCTATAAAACCCGCGACCGGTCTTGCGACCAAGCAGACCGCCACGCACATACTTGCGCAACAAGGGGTGCGGTCGATATTTTGGATCACCAAACTCGCTCTGCAGCACTTCCATGACAGCAAGACAAACATCCAGACCAATTAAATCCGCTAATGCGAGAGGTCCCATGGGATGATTGGCCCCCAATTTCATTGCTTCGTCAATATCCTCTGCACTCGCAACGCCGTCAGCAAGAATACCAACTGCTTCGTTAATCATCGGAACCAAAATACGGTTGACGACAAATCCTGGCGCTTCTGCCACCTGTACCGGAGTCTTACCAAGCTTTTGGGTAACAGCCTCAACCGCTGCGAAAGTCTCGTCCGATGTTGCAATCCCTTTGATTAATTCGACCAGTTTCATAACTGGTGCGGGATTAAAGAAGTGCATCCCCAGGAATTTATCGGGTCGGCTTGTAGACGCTGCGACTTCCGTGATCGACAGGGAAGACGTATTGGTAGCAAAAATTGTCTTGGGCGCACAAATGCCGTCAAGCTCAGCAAAGATTGCTTTTTTGATGTCCATATTCTCCACAGCCGCCTCAACCACAAGGTCAGCATCTGCTACCTCAGAATTATCGACCGTCGTAAGAATATTTTGCTTAATGGCCTCTGCCTGTTCGCTCGTAAGTTTTTCTTTCGAAACCAGCTTGTCGAGGCTCTTCGTAATATGTGCAAGCCCCTTATCAACCGCACCTTGCGAAACATCCTTGAGCACAACCTGCAATCCCGCAACGGCGAACGTCTGCGCTATGCCTGCTCCCATAGTGCCAGCACCAATTACAACAACCTTTTCCATAACAACCTCTCGCAACCCTTATTTGGATAAAATTTTATTTGAATCTGTAAGCTCGATGCTCAGCTCCGCAGGCGAATCAACTCCTACAACAACATCCGTAACGATAAGCTCGTAATCTCCAACCTGCCTCTCGACGCCACCTGAAGTGATTCGCACAGTCACGTCAACTAGTTCAAATAGAGACAAACGCAGCTCGGGCATCATTGCGGAACTATCATTGAGAACAATTTGCTCACGCCTAGCCGTTGGCGGAAACCTTTTTACAGCGAGAGGCATCGGTGGACCCTGAGTGGCCTTGGCAAAAACAACAACCTGCTCATCTCCAGACAGCGCATCCAAGACTGCTTTCGAGATCGTAAGATCTATAGAAATACCACCCGACCCGCTCATTACTTCGTCTTCTGCTGTCGCTGCGTTACTTTGCTCAACCTCGGCGGAGCCTCCCTGTTGCGCTGCAATCGCCCTTTTCGCAGCATCAATACCGAGCTGAATAGAACCTTTGGACGGATGCTCCGGGAATACCTCAAGTATTCTCAGCCAATACTTGATAGCGCCATTAAAGTCACTCGCTTCAAAGCTCGCAATCGCTAACAAACCCAGTGTATTGGTCTCATCCTTGTTTATACTTAGCGCACTTGCGGTCGCTTCCCTGATTTCTGGCGAATTGAGCTCATTGCCCTGAAAATAGAGCGCTTGAGCTTTCAATCCGAACAAAGCAGCCTTTGCTGCCTCGTCGGCCTCAACCGAGAGCAAGTTATCATATGCTTCCAATGCAATATCGAACATTTGCGCATTCATTGCAGAACTAGCGAGCAGACTCCAGCCCTCGATATTTTGTGGAGAGTTTCTTAATTTATCGCGTAACTGAAGGAGAAGCCCCCGCGTATCTCCGGCTTCTGCAAGTGCTTGCGCTGTTGCCAGCTCCGACTCGCTAAACCGCGTAGCCTGGTGGCTTTCGACTGCATCATACGCGCCCCAATGCGTGTAAAGCGTTACGCTACCCGCAACAACCAAAACGGCAATCAGCCCTAAGCCCAGCAGCGTTGAGTTGCCCGAAGCTGAGAGAGTGGATGCATCATCCATTTGTGCGTCGTTGAGAAGATTCGCCTCTAACTCGCTTTTTAACGCCTCAAACTCTTCGTCAGAAATCTGACCGGACGCCCGGTCGCTATTTAGTTCACGTAACCTCTCCTTGTGAATACGCACATTCGCCCTAATCCGCTCTTCATTAGTGAATGTAGCAGCGGCGACTTCCAACTGCCTGCGCTCCACCCAAGGCCAGAGGGCGAGTGCAAACGCAAACGCAGAA
>DAITOW010000267.1:0-4281 GCA_036833965.1 Oleiphilaceae bacterium | reverse complement strand
TTGTAGGACCAGCTGACTCCATCTGCTTCTCACGAACGTCTTTCATCGCTTGCTTCTCATCGTCAATGTCCTTCGACTTAACAGACAAGTTGATTACGCGATTCTTACGGTCAACGTTGATGATTTTCGCTTCAACTTCGTCGCCTTCTTTCAACTGAGTAGTAAGATCTTCAACACGATCCTGACTCATTTCAGAAGCTTTCAAAGTTGCTTCAACGTCTGCTGCCAGCTCAACAACTGCAGCTTTCGCATCTACAGACTTCACTGTACCAGTAACAATGCTGCCTTTGTCATTCGCTTGAACGTACTCAGCAAATGGGTCGCTATCTAGCTGCTTAACACCTAGAGAGATACGCTCACGCTCTGGGTCAACAGAAAGGATAACTGTTTCAATCTCATCACCTTTCTTGTAGTGGCGAACAGCTTCTTCGCCCGCTTCTTGCCAAGAGATGTCTGACAAATGAACCAGGCCATCGATACCGCCGTCAAGACCGATAAAGATACCGAAGTCAGTAATAGACTTGATCTTACCGCTGATCTTGTCACCCTTGTTGAAGTTACCTGAGAACTCTTCCCATGGGTTAGCGTGGCACTGTTTGATACCTAGAGAGATACGACGACGCTCTTCGTCGATATCAAGAACCATAACTTCAACTTCGTCGCCCAATTGAACAACTTTAGATGGGTGGATGTTCTTGTTCGTCCAATCCATTTCTGAAACGTGAACAAGACCTTCAACACCTTCTTCGATTTCAGCAAAGCAGCCGTAGTCAGTAAGGTTAGTTACACGTGCAGTAACACGGGTGTTCTCTGGGTAACGCTCTTTGATTGAAACCCATGGATCTTCACCCAACTGCTTAAGACCAAGAGAAACACGGTTACGCTCACGGTCAAACTTCAATACTTTAACGTTGATTTCGTCACCAACATTTACGATCTCGCTTGGGTGCTTAATGCGCTTCCAAGCCATATCTGTGATGTGAAGAAGACCATCTACACCACCAAGATCAACGAATGCGCCGTAGTCAGTAAGGTTCTTAACGATACCTTTAACTTCCATGCCTTCAGCCATTTGCTCAAGAAGAGCATCACGCTCTGCTGAGTTTTCAGCTTCTAGAACAGCACGACGCGAAACAACTACGTTATTACGCTTCTGGTCAAGCTTGATCACTTTGAATTCAAGCTCTTTGCCTTCCAGGTGCAAAGTGTCACGAACCGGACGAACGTCAACTAGAGAACCAGGTAGGAATGCACGAACTGATTTAAGGTCAACAGTGAAGCCGCCTTTAACTTTGCCGTTAATAATACCTTTAACAATCTCTTGAGCTTCGAAAGCTTTTTCAAGATCTTTCCACGCTTCAGCGCGCTTCGCTTTCTCACGAGAAAGTTGCGTCTCACCAAAACCGTTTTCAACAGCATCCAGTGCTACATCTACAGTGTCACCAACAGCAAGCTCGATTTCGCCCGCTTCGTTAACAAACTGTGCTAGAGGGATTACGCCCTCGGATTTCAAGCCCGCATTGACTGTAACCCAATCGCTGTCGATGTCTACAACCACGCCTTTAACAATCGACCCTGGGGTCATGTCGATTTCTTTTAGGCTCTCTTCAAATAAATCAGCAAAGCTCTCGCTCATTACATTTCCTGTTTGATTCTCCGTACCACCAGTTAATACGGTCTGATTAAATTAGCTAACGACAAATCACTGGCAGATCTTCACTGCCGTTAACGTAAAAACTTGTTAAAAAGGATCAAGACTTATTGTGGATTGACCAACGATAGGACTTTTTCCAACACTTGCTCGATCGAAAACTCCGTTGTGTCTATCGTGATTGCATCGTCTGCGGCCTTTAACGGCGCGGCTTCCCGATTCATATCACGCGCATCACGTGCTTCGATCTCCTGCAAAAGGGTCGCGATTCTAACATCTTCCCCTTGCGCCTTCAACTGTTGGAATCTGCGCTCTGCACGGGCTTGAGCAGAGGCGGTGAGAAAAATCTTGAAGGGCGCGTCCGGGAAAACAACCGTCCCCATATCCCGCCCGTCAGCAACCAAACCGGGCAGCTGCTGAAAATCCCGCTGCCTCTGCAGCAGAGCGTCGCGCACCATAGGCAAAACAGCCACCTTTGAAGCGTTATTACCAGTAGTTTCCAGACGCAATTCAGAGGTTACATCCTCACCATCCAGAAACACCTTAACCGGCTCTCCATCCCGGGACGCCTTAAACTCGCAATCCAGAGCAGACGCCAAAGCAGCCAGTGCAGCCTCGTTGCTGAAATCCACACCATTTCTCAATCCGGAAATCGCAGTCAACCTGTAAAGGGCACCACTATCCAGAATTGTCCATCCCAGAGCCTTGGCGACAAGCTGAGTAATCGTCCCCTTCCCGGACCCGCTTGGACCATCAATGCATAAAACCGGAGCATCCGGGTTCGAAGCCATCAAGCATCTCCGTTAACTTTAACGCTCATTCCAACCCTGTTTGCCAATTCGACAAAGTTCGGGAACGAAGTGGCCACATTAGCGCAGTCGTTGATCACAATTTCACCCTCCGCTCGCAGAGCAGCGACAGAAAATGCCATCGCAATCCGGTGATCACCATGACTATGCACAGTGCCACCCTGCATGCTAGCACCATTAATTACGATGCCATCAGGTTTCACTTCAGTGCGCACACCAAGTTGCGCCAGACCATCCGCCATCACCTGAATACGATCACTCTCCTTCACACGAAGCTCTTCAGCCCCGCTTAACACCGTCTCACCCTCTGCGCAGACCGCAGCGATAAACAGTACCGGAAACTCATCAATTGCCAAAGGCACCTGATCTTCAGGGATATGAATACCTTTAAGGGCCGCGTGCTTAATCCGGATATCACCAACCGGCTCACCGCCGACCGTCTTTTCGTTACTAACAGTGATATCGCCGCCCATCGCACGCAAAATATTGATCACACCAACGCGTGTAGGATTCAAACCAACGTGCTCAAGGGTCAAGTCGGAACCCGGCGTGATTGAAGCTGCAACCATAAAGAAAGCTGCAGAAGAAATATCTGCCGGAACATCGATCTTGCCTCCCTGCATCGACCCGCCGCCACTTAATCTGGCAGTCGCCCCATCGCGCTCAACCTTATAACCGAAACCATTGAGCATGCGCTCGGTATGGTCTCTCGTTGGTGCCGGCTCCGTCACACTGGTCTCACCTTCGGCATACATGCCAGCCAACAACAAACAGGATTTCACCTGCGCACTTGCCATCGGCATATCGTAATGAATACCCTTGAGAGGCTGACCACCCTTGATCTTCATTGGAGGGCGACCACCCTCCGCCGTTTCGATCACTGCCCCCATGGTTCGCAGAGGACCAGCAACGCGTTCCATCGGACGCTTTGAAAGGGACTCGTCTCCCGTCAGTTCAGTATCAAATGCCTGGCCAGACAACAGACCCGCAAACAGTCGCATGCCGGTACCGGAATTACCCAGATAAATTGGGCCCGGAGGCGCTTGCAAACCATTCAAACCGACACCATGGATCTTCACACGGCCATTTGTAGGGCCTTCGATGACCACGCCCATGTCGCGAAATGCCTGCAAAGTCGCGAGACTGTCCTCACCCTCAAGGAAACCCTCTACTTCGGTAACACCCTCTGCCAGGGCACCAAGCATGATGGATCGATGTGAGATCGATTTGTCGCCGGCCACACGAATTGCACCAGCAAGTGCTTGCCCGGAATTAGCTCTGAAAATTACATTATTAGTATTCATAACGTTTAAATAAGACTGTCCCGATAAGACTTTTGAAAAATGTTCGCGCGCAGCTCTTGCACGGGTAAACACACCAAGCATAGATTGGCTGTCGCCCTCTGCAACCGCAGAACGTAAATTACTTAACCCCGCTGCAAAACGATCCAGCACGTCAAGCGTTGCATCACGGTTAGCAACAAAGATGTCCCGCCACATTACCGGATCGCTCGCCGCAATCCGCGTAAAATCACGAAAACCACCCGCAGCATAACGAAAGATGTCCTCGTTATCCGGATTCCCTGCCAGGGTATCCACCAAAGAAAACGCAATCAAATGCGGCAAATGGCTTGTTGCGGCGAGTACCTCGTCATGCTTCTCGACAGGCATGGTAAGTACATTCGCACCACACATGCGCCACATGCATTCGATTAAGGCGGTAGCTTCAGGGTCGGTTGTTTCCAACGGCGTCAAAATGACTTTATGGTTGTGATACAAGTCGTCCTTCGATGCTGTCAAACCACTCTTTTCTGCTCCGGCA
>DAITOW010000266.1:0-4295 GCA_036833965.1 Oleiphilaceae bacterium | reverse complement strand
CTCTTAAACAATCAGCAGGCGACACAAAAGCATTGACGACTGAGCAGCGCCGCTGATCCAAACCCATAACTTCCGTAAACTGTGTTGAATCCAGATCTGCACCAAGTAAAAGAACGGATGACCAACTCTGTTTGTTCAGCAGACGTAAAAAGCGGGCAAAGGCGCGTTGCTGAGCTTCACCACTTTTAGATTGCAAGGCCGTTGAATCAAATACAGGCCATGTAAAGCTGGCAAGCTCTGTTAAACGGATATTCTGCAAATAGAAAGCCGAGCCAATTGCACTAACGAGACTCGACAACTGAGCGAAGCTATCAGAAGTAACTTTTCCACAGAGAATCAACCTCTCTGCGTTGCCAAAAGCAACGATGGATTGCTCCTGTGGCAAATCTATTGACGGGACAGACACCTCAACCGGAGCAGTCTCGGCATTGTTCAGAGTAGAAGGCGCAAGCTCCGAAGAAGGCCTTTTTGGCGGTACGGGTTCCGAAGCGCGTATTTTTAAGAAATGAGGCGCCACTTGATCGAACCTAGCATCAAGCGTGGAAGACGAGCTTTGCTCAGCTCCGGGTGCAACAGTTGGCTTCCGTTCTTCCCCTTTAAGCACAAAAGAAGGCGAACTGCCGGCACCTCTCAAGACAAGGCGTGCATACCAAGGCTGCACGCCCATCGCTTTCAAGCGCTGATGTTTCGCCTCAAAAGCGCTCATCTGTTAGACATCACCCTGAGGATGCTGTCTCTCGGCAACGCTTTCCATCAAATTTAGCGCATGGATATATGCCTTGGCCGAAGCAATCACGATATCGGTATCGGCACCAAGACCATTGACAATTCTACCTCCACGCTCAACCCGAACAGTTACTTCACCCTGTGAGTCCGTTCCACTGGTGATATTGTTAACGGAGTAAAGCTGCAAAGAGACGCCTGAATTAACCAAGCTTTCGATCGCAGAATAGGTCGCATCTACTGGACCGCTTCCCGATGATTCTGCTGTTTGCTCCACCCCATCAACAAGCAAGGTTACTTTCGAGACAGGAACGACCCCTGTCTCGGAAGAAACAGACATACATACCAATTCATATTTCTTCGTTTCCTTGCGCGAAACAGAGCTACTGACCAAAGCATGAAGGTCTTCATCAAAAATCTCATGCTTCTTATCTGCCAGTTCCTTAAAGGCAGCAAACGCGCTGTTTAACTCGGTCTCCGACTCTAGAGCAATACCAAGCTCCTCTAAGCGGGTTCGGAATGCATTTCGACCTGAAAGCTTACCCAGCACTAGACTATTGGTATGCCAACCAACATCTTCCGCCTTCATAATTTCGTAGGTTTCACGGTGTTTTAAAACACCGTCCTGATGAATACCGGACTCATGAGCGAAGGCATTTGCACCAACGATGGCCTTGTTAGGCTGTACCGGGAACCCGGTAATCGTCGAAACAAGTTTTGATGCAGGAACAATTTGAGTCGTATCGATACCTGTCTCAACATCAAACCAGTCAGACCGTGTTTTCACAGCCATGACGATTTCCTCTAGCGATGCGTTTCCAGCCCTCTCTCCAAGACCATTAATCGTGCATTCTACCTGACGTGCTCCTTTCGATACTGCAGACAATGAGTTTGCCACCGCAAGCCCCAAATCGTTATGACAGTGAACGGAGAAAATTGCTTTGTCTGAATTTGGAATCCGTTCAATGAGTCGCCCAATCGTGTGACCAAACTGTTCAGGAACTGCATAACCAACGGTATCTGGAATGTTTATAGTTGAGGCGCCAGCGTTAATAGCCGCCTCAATTATCCGACATAGAAAATCCAATTCAGACCGGCCCGCATCTTCACAAGAAAACTCGACGTCATCTGTGTGGGAGCGAGCTCTTTTAACGGCACGGACAGCCTGCTCAATAACTGCATCCGGCTCCATCTGCAGTTTGTACTTCATGTGAATAGGCGAAGTAGCAATAAAAGTATGAATGCGCGAAGCATTTGCCCCTTTAAGTGCTTCTGCTGCGCGATCTATATCCTTATCTAATGCTCTGGAAAGACTACAGATACGTGAGTCTTTTATGGTGTTTGCAATTGCCTTGACGGACTCAAAGTCTCCCGGACTTGCAATCGCAAAACCTGCCTCGATCACGTCTACCCGCATTTTTTCTAATGCTGTCGCGATTCGAAGCTTTTCTGTTTTTGTCATGGATGCGCCGGGGCTTTGCTCGCCATCGCGCAAGGTGGTATCAAAAATTACTAAGCGGTCTTTGCCTGACATGCGTCAAACTCCTACAAATTCATTTACGAAAAAATTAAAGCTGGCGATAAAAAGGAATATTTAGACTGCCTTACGGCAGGAGAAGGAGTCCGAAGAGGGTGAAGGATTTTGCAGGCATGGCCATCGTCGTAAACGAACTTACTGTGCTGATGTTTTGATTCTCGGACTCGTACATATCCTAAACTAACCAGTTCAACGTTTATTAACCCAATGCAAGACTATAAACGCGACAACCGCAATTTCCAAGCCATTTGCATCACTTTCTAGAACATACTCCGCAATTATCGACTCAGGTCAAGCACGACCGTGCTTTTTGTTGCCGCGCACGTTTGATCGTACCAAACTAAAATCGGTTGTTTTTTATACATCAACGCAACAACAAGGATAATAAGATGAAAAGATACATTGGCCTCGTCTTGTCAGGCCTGCTACTCGCCAGTACTTCAGCACTCTCTGTAGAGAAAAAGAAGATTTGCACCTGGGATCCCGTAGGTAAGAATGGCCCAGTCATGGGGTTTTACTCAGATCTGCGTCCTAAAGCACTCGCTTGGGGGCTCGACATCGAGTTTATTGCCTACACAGATGAAAAAGTTGCCTCTAACGATTTCAAGGCTGGCGTCTGCGATGCAGCTCATTTAAGCGCGATTTTATCGAGACAGTACGTGCCCTTTGCAGGGACTCTTGATGCAATTGGAGGGGTTGTATCAGATAGCGGACTCGCAAAAGTGACCGCCACAATGGCAAATCCAAAGGCTGGAGAGATCCTAACTAACGGCGATTACGAAGCAGTTGCAGCATTCCCTGTAGGATCAATGTATGCGTTTGTTAATGACAAAAAGATTAGTTCGGTTTCGGATTTCGCAGGCAAGAAAATCTCAGTTTTAAACGGCGATCCTCAAGCGCACAAGCTTGCCAATCTGGTTGGAGCAAGCCCGGTATCCACCTCCCTAGCAACATTCTCAGGACAATTTAATAACGGCAATATAGACATACTTATGATGCCGGCACTTGCTTACAACACATTTGAGCTTTACCACGGACTCGGAGATAAAGGCGGAATACTCGACTATCGACTCTACTACGGGATGCTGCAAACCATAACGCGCAAAGCGTCGTGGCCGGACGACTTTGGCGTCAAGATGCGAGAGTATGTGCTCAGCCGCCTGAAGGACATCGATAAACTCGTGAGTGATGCGGAAGCCGAAATCCCAGCAAAATACTGGATCAAAACTGATGACAACACTAGGGAAGAGTTTATTAAACTAAGCAAAGACGTGAGACTTGCGCTGAAAGAAGAGCAAATCATGGATCCTAGAGCGCTCAAATTACTTTGGAAGATCCGTTGCTCCGAAACACCTTCAGCAGGCGAGTGCACTAGCCCTGAATAACCCAGTGCGTGACCAAGCGTGCATTAAAGCTTGGTCACTTTTCATACAAAACCCATTTCATCTGCTATTCCTAAGGACTAATCCGGAAAGCAAAGCCAGGTGCATAATGGGAATATTTATAATTACATGCAAAGCCCTATTAATCTACCTCATTACGCTCGCAGGGCGACGAACCAAAACTTTAGCCCTTAAAGATGCGAACTTACGTTTATCCACGCAACAGGAGTTGCGTAGACTGGAGACATTACAACTAAGGCAAAGACGCCGCCTGCTGCAAGAAGCGACAGTGCGACCGGAGCATTATATTAGCGAATACATCGACAGCCTTCTTTGCAGCCAAGCACTGCTAGCAGGTACGACAACTCAAGTTGATCACTGGGTAAAACCACAAATAAGTAAAACCTCGAAGCCCTATCCATCTAACCCTGCTCCGCAATCGATTGCAGACGATGAAGATTGGATCCACATAGATTCAGAGGTATCAACCTGCCAACTTAAAGTGGCATCTTAGACTTGCGATCATCCCGTAACAAATAATACAGGCAAAAATAGCTAGAAACTGAAGCGTTACGATACAAGCTTCGCAACTCGAAGCTCCAGCTCACCCAACGCGAACCTGCGGGTATTTTCAGACAAAAAAAATCCCCTGG
>DAITOW010000265.1:0-4298 GCA_036833965.1 Oleiphilaceae bacterium | reverse complement strand
ACCACTTGTTCTCAATCGGAATGCTCAGTGATTCAAACGGTACGATGTTGCTTGATATAGAAGGAAGTCTGCCCAGAGGAAGTCGCTGAAAAGCAGGGTTGGATGTTGACGAGTTATTCGAGTCGACAACATTTCTGACCGGCTTGATCGGCTCGGATGTACTGACCTTATTGCTTGATGGCGGTTTAGGTATATCCAAGTCAGACCTCGAATGACGATTGCGTCGCGTAGCGGCCACTGTTTGTGTGATAACCCTCGCAATAGCCGGTGTTGTCGCTTATTTAAACGATCAATCTCGATATAATAGCCGAGTTTTTTGATCAGAATCTAACAACAAGGGAATATCCGTGTTGCGTGTAGCTGAAAGCCTGCGTTTTTTCAGAATATTTATCCTCTCCTTCCTGAGCATTTTTGTTGTTGCATGTGCTGATGTGGCGGACTTGCCTGAGTTTCCCGAAGCGGCTCAGCCGACTACCCCACCAAATATCAAGGATCAAGAACTCGAGCAACTCCACCAGTTGTTTGTGGGCAGTTATGGCTGCCAGAGATCGCCTGAATTGTCGATTTTGAACTATGACCCTCGGCAAGTTCTTGAGGAGGCTTCGTGTGACGCAAACGTGTTGACCGACGGAGGCAATCCGGTTCAGTTGTTTGCCATGAGTGAAGGTTTGCACCAGCACCTGGATGTGGAAGCGGATGACGGGATGCGAAAAGAGTTGCTTGTGTTTGCGAACAAGGGCGCTCTTTTTAAGATTGATGTTAATAACAATACCGCGCGTCGCCTGACCGGATGGAATGGCGAGATTTGCCGCATTATCCCGAAAACGCGTTACGAACGCATTGTCGACTCCGCGAATAGCGAAACATGGTACGAGCTTGATGCCCCCAGTGTTTATGCTGAGGTGGTATTTGATACTTCTACTCGAAACGCATGTTCGGATAGCAGTGTTTTTAGATCCTACTTTGAAATCGGTATGAACTATGAAGAAGACGCAGATGATGCCGATGTTTGTGTCAGCGAAGACGGTGGTCGTAGCTCTTCGGTTGACTGTAAAACCAGATTAAGGCCTGTTGTTTCTGAAGCGCAGGCTTTGAGTCAGGTGGTAACTGCTTACGTGGGAACAGAGGGTGAATTCAGATATGGTTACCTGGGCTGGGGACGCGATGAGAATGACCGGAAAACTCTGAACTTCTGGGATGAAACAGGTAGCTTATTGTGGTCCCAAAAACGTGCTCTTGAATCATTCAGCCGTGTTTCTGGTGTTGAAGGGGCTTACTCTCATCTGTTTAGTGTTGAAGCTCTCGAAGGCACCCATCACGTGCTTCAGCTTGGGCGCGATGTTTTTGTATTTGAAGGACAGTCGTTATTTGGCTCGGTTGATACAAGCAGCTTGTTTTCAGATCGGATTTATCAGATAGAAGAAAATAGTGGCGAAGTCGCAAAGCTGAACTTCGTTTATGACGATAATGACTTGGTTTTTTTTGACGCAGGTAAACTCTTCCATCTTGATTATGCTGCGGGTTCGACTGTACCAAGCCCGCTGAAAACGTATTTATCGACAGCTTGAATCGTGTTGTCGAAACAATGAGAGACGATTTCGAGTTCTCGCAATTTGAGTTGAAGGATTGCCAAACAGTCCCTGATACAGCCGCCTGTATCGCGGCAAATGATGTGGGAGGTACATCATGGCAAGCCACAAAGGACTGTGATGTGAATCTTGGGTGCAATATTCCGGTTGATTCGAACGACTATTGTGTCACCTCGATTGAACGCATGCCTGACACTCCGGCAGAAGACTTATGCACGCCGTCACGCTATCAGGATTTAAATGAGTTAAATGAAGCATCCAATGACGCGGCATTTACCGCATTTCTACAGTATTACCAGGACAATATGCGTAATTTTGATTTCCAGTTGTACGATGACAAACTCTTACTGAATATGAGGTTAACCGAGCGCGATGCGCTTGTGCTCTATGATTTTAAACAGCCAATAACAGCCCCTGCTACCGATAGGGAGCAGTTGTTATTAGGAAGGCGTCTGGTGCAGTCTATTGCCCGTCCGATTATCAAGGATAACGATCTGTTTATAAGCTCGAATATTGTCGGTTTGAAGTCCAGTAATGTTTGCTATAAAGGTTTTCGGGAGGTGGCGTGTAATCTGGCAGAAGAGGACGAGGGAACTTCCGATGAGTGTACGACATTCGACATCAATGCAGGCACTTGTAGAGTAGGTAAGTATCGCTATGAAAGTCGTGCTCTCTATTGCTCAAATGTTGACGTAACAAACGGAATTTGTGTCGATACAAATCAGATCAATCCAAAAATATTGCAAGTAGAGTCAGCAGAACAAGACGCTAAATGGCTACCGGTGGTCAGTATTGATGCAGTGAACGGTTTGCAGCAAGAGGTTCGTGTATTGGTGAGTACAGATCGTCAGTTTTCAAGTAACAGTCCTACGCTCAGTTACACCAAAGATGAAGGGGTGTTGGGTAATCCGCACATCTACAAGTTGAACGGAGTTCGAACGCTGAGCACGGTTTCAGAGGGTCAGTTGCAGGGAAGTGTTGAGTCCTTGCCTGGTGCACTTATCCTCAGAGACGGGGAAGGTGCTGTTTCAGTCACCGCAGAAGAGTTCCTTAACGGTAGTGCGGTTCGCCAACAGGATGAACTGTATGTTGATGAGAACCGAGACGAGATCGTTCGGGTGACAGGTTCCGAAAAAGCCCAATAAATACCGGCTAATTTCCTCTTCTGCTACTTCTTTGCTAGAAGGGGAAAGCTATGCTTGGCGCAAAATCCAAAATTATCCTTGTTTCTGTGCTTACATCGACACTAAGCACTCTCGCAATAACCACCCTGATTCTGAAGCTAGGCTATGCGTCCATTCTGGCGGGCTTTGGCCTTGCTGCCGTCGATGCCAAAATGTTGGGTAAATTGAAGCAATCGCAGCGAATCGTTAGTCAAATCAAAACTCGGAATCAAAATAAGCGGGTCAAGGCGCGATCACGTTTTCTAAAACGCACAGGCAAGAAACTTGTCGTTGGATCTGCGGCGGCGCTCAGTCTGGGAACGGCTGCAGTGGTTCTAACGACGATTGGTCTGGAGGTTGAGGATTATTGCGATTATCTCGATGATCTTGAGCAGGAGAGAGCTATTCTGAGCGAAGAAAGTGCCGAGTTTGATATGCAGGCATGTGCCGAAGCTGCCAAAGACGATATGAATGATCTGGCAGAACATGCAACCGCCGAGGGTAAACAGTTGTTGCTGGATGCCCTCGGGGTTCAATAGTTCTTATACGCTGCGCATCATCGGGACGATACTTCGTGGTCTTGAAACGCGCGCTGTCCCCTGGAAAGCCCCCCAGCTTACCAAAGCGAATTTTTTACCCTGCTCAATGGGTAAGGACTCATGTGAAAATACATGGCTGGAAGGAAAGATAACCAGATCCCCTCGCTTCGGTTTATATTCGAAATTGAGCCCATTGAACTTCAGACCACCGCCGATGTAATCATCGTTCAGGTAAATCAGCATGCTGAAATCGCGATCAATAAAGCGATAAAACTGTTTCGCTTGCTGGCAATAGAGATCAGCATCTGCGTGCATGCCATACTTGCCACCGGGGCCATAACGAAGCAGTTGCGCTTCTTCGAACCACTGTGCTGGCACCCCGCCAGAGAGCTTGATTACGTGTTCCTGACAGGCTTTCTTAAACCAGTCGTTTGCCAAATGGCGCTTTTTTCCCAGCTCGACATTTTGAGTAATACGGCTTTCATGACGCTTGAAAACGCGTTTGTTCTCGGTTGACCTTTCAGAATCTACAACGGTAAGCCACTCTCTTTTCTGCTTGTCTGCAAAACGCAAAAAGCTATTACATTCAGCAGCACTTAAAAAGTTTTCAACGATCTGAATATTACGAGGAGGCTCTTTTTCAATGCCGGCATTACCGCAGCAATCTCCGAAGAGTTTTTGAGAGCGGCAATAGCAAGGCTTTTTTGTGTCAAAATGAAATGTTGGAACGTAAGCACGTTGTTGCATGGTATATCCCTAGTAAATACTGCAGCGATTAATCGCTATCTAATTGGACAACTTCACCAAAGTCAGGCGCGCAGTCTATAGAGCCTGAAAAAATTCGGTACCGTTAGTTTTTGGTTACACAGTTCTACTTGTGCAACAACGATTTGGATTTCTGGCATTTGTTGCTGTCAGCGGAATAGATTGTTGCGCTGGCGTCCTAAAGCAATGAGATATACATAAGAAATGAGCTAGAGTGATAGACTGTTTTCAAGGTCTGAGCG
>DAITOW010000264.1:0-4300 GCA_036833965.1 Oleiphilaceae bacterium | reverse complement strand
TCCTCGCCCTCCTCGCTTACTGAGGGAGCTCTCTTCTTGGCGAAAACGAGAACATCCAGTAAATACACCAAGCCGGTTGCCAAGGTCAAAACGACCAATACCAGAGGAAAATCAATATCCATACTTTACTCGCATCTCTTATTTTTTTGCTTATCCGCCTGACTCATAAAAATACAAGCGCAACCTTAACCGTCAACCTTAAGAACAGCCAAAAACGCTTCTTGCGGGATCTCGACATTACCAACTTGCTTCATGCGCTTTTTGCCTTCTTTCTGCTTTTGAAGGAGCTTTTTCTTGCGGCTAACGTCACCACCATAGCACTTCGCGGTTACATTCTTGCGAAGTGCTTTAACGGTTTGCCGCGCAACGATCTGACCACCAATCGCAGCTTGAATAGCCACATCAAACATTTGACGAGGAATAAGATCCTTCATCTTTTCGGTTAACAATCGACCTTTGGAATGGGCATTGTCTCTATGGATGATCAATGCTAGAGCGTCGACCTTATCGCCGTTAATCAGTACATCGAGTTTTACCAAGTTGGCTGGTTCGAAGCGCACAAACTGGTAATCCAATGACGCAAAACCGCGACTAACAGACTTAATGCGATCAAAAAAGTCGAGCACAACTTCCGCCATAGGCAATTCATATTTTAGAGAGACCTGCCCGCCCAAAAACTGCATATCCCGCTGGATTCCACGCTTCTCAACACACAAACCAATCACGTTACCCAGATAGGCTTGAGGAACCAGAATATTTGCTTCCACAATAGGCTCGCGCATTTCATCAATGGAGCCTGGGTCCGGTAACCTGGAAGGATTGTCGACCACAACCACGTCGCCATTACGCAACTTTACTTCGTACGCTACGGTCGGTGCTGTTGTCAGCAAATCGAGATCGTATTCCCTCTCGAGTCGTTCCTGAATAATCTCCATATGGAGCATTCCAAGGAAGCCGCAGCGGAAGCCGAACCCTAGCGCATCTGAGGTTTCTGGCTCGAACTGCAAGGACGCGTCATTAAGCGTAAGCTTATCAAGCGCCTCTCGAAAAGCCTCGTAGTCATCGGAACTGACAGGAAACAACGCCGCATAAACCTGGGGTTTGACGCGTTTAAAGCCAGGCAACTGGGGCACGTCCTGCGTTTTTGCGCCAGTAATCGTATCGCCTACCGGCGCACCATGAATTTCTTTAATACCTGCTACGACAAACCCTACTTCACCCGCCCTTAAAATGCCTGTTTCATGGTGCTTTGGTGTAAATACTCCAATCGACGTTATTTGTTCGACTTTGCCGGTAGATTTGATAAAAATTCGATCACCCTTGCGCATCGTTCCCGACATGACGCGAACCAGAGAAACAACACCTAAGTAATTGTCGAACCACGAATCAATAATGAGCGCTTGCAGGTTTCCATCGACATCACCTTCGGGCGGCGGGATAACTTCTATAAGCTTCTCAAGAACATCTTCTACACCCATGCCGGATTTGGCACTACAAGCCACTGCATTGGTAGCATCAATACCAATAATATCCTCAATTTCCTGCTTAACACGCTCAGGTTCAGCCTGTGGCAAATCCATTTTATTGAGAACCGGCAATACCTCGAGGCCCTGCTCAATCGCTGTATAACAGTTGGCAACCGATTGCGCCTCTACGCCCTGACCTGCATCCACAACTAACAGCGCGCCCTCACAAGCGGCCAATGAACGTGAAACTTCGTAAGAAAAGTCCACGTGCCCGGGCGTATCGATAAAATTAAGCTGGTAAGTTTCACCATCTTTCGCCGTATAGTGAAGCGTCACACTTTGCGCCTTGATCGTAATGCCCCGCTCTCGCTCGATATCCATAGAGTCGAGAACCTGTTCAGCCATCTCCCGATCAGACAGGCCGCCACAGACCTGAATAAAGCGATCTGCCAACGTCGACTTACCATGATCGATATGAGCAATAATAGAGAAATTCCGAATATGTTTGAGACTGGTCACTTAGGCTACTCTTTCAATTTGAGGCGGGCATTTTATAGCATTTGAAGCCGCGAGGGAAAACTTACTATAGAGGACTTTCAAGATATTTTCGAAGTATCGGCTCTCCATCGAAACGTGCTCGTAAAACCGAGATAAACGTGTAGACGCCTACGAGCTTACGATTTAGAAAAACAAACTCTTTGGGAGGAATTTTAAAATAGCGACTAACCGCTGAGCGCGCGGCTATTTTTGCTATACGCGTTGGCAAATCACTTTCAAACCAGAGGTAACGTCCTTCCTCATCACAATGAATCTTCTTGTCCAAGCCTTCTGTTTCTAAAGGCACAAGAGGCTCGAGAACAGCCATGCAAACCCGACCAAATTGTTCTAATACATCGCGAGGCCAGTCAGCCTGCATAAAATGCAGCGCCACCCCGCCATCTATGACGCCATCAAGATCTCTATAATAGGCTGATCGGATCATAGAGCAGACCGGTTCAATAAAACTTGGCTCATAACGCTGAACCGCTCCGAAATCCAGCAGCACCAGACGGACAGTACCATCTTCATCAATTCGAATACGGTAATTCCCAAAGTTAGGGTCTGTCTGAATTTCATGCCAAACAAAGAGTTCGTTGAGAAACAATTCCAAAAAGGACGCCGACAACTCGTCTCTTTTTTCCTGGGGCAGGCTTTGCGCTATTGCACTTCCGACATGCACTCCCTTTTCATAACTTGTCGCCAAAATATGTGAATTGGAATAGCGCTGAAAAACGGAGGGCACTTCGTAACGAGAATCATCTTTAAGTAAATCATGAAAACGCTGGGTAGTTTGCGCCTCTAACAGATAATCCACCTCTCGATGCATCATCTCTCGAACTTCCTCCAACCACTCATCAAATGCTGGTCCACGAGATACGACATTGGCCAGACGGAGGATTTGCGCAACGGAATCAAGGTCTGCATCAATCGCGCTGGCTACACCTGGATATTGGATTTTGAGACAAATTTCTTCGTTCGTGGCTTTGATTCGGGCACGATGCACCTGCCCTAAACTTGCAGTACCAATGGGCGTCTCTTCAATGTCCAGCTCTTGAATCACTTCCGAGCCGAGCTGCTCAAACAAAATGCCGCGAACAATCGCCCAATCCAGAGGCTGGGTGTTTTCCTCCAGCGTGTGCAAAGCCTCGGTAACTTCAACCGGCAAAAAGTGTTCGCCATAAAGCGCCATCATTTGTCCGATTTTTACAACGCTACCCTTGAGTTTGCCGAGTTCCTCGGCAAGATACCTTGCTTCTCTGGACAATGCTTGCTTGCGAGAAGCTGCGCGCCCTTCCGCTCCCTTGAATAAACTCGCGGTCAGACTGCCGGCCATTCTCGTTCCGGCAACTATACCTGCCTTTGTGAGACTCAGACGTCGCTCAAAGCTACCGGTTTTGATTTTTGACAGCTTCATAAGATCTCACTTAAAAGCAGAAACCAACCAATCAGACGACTCTCTCTCCTTTCGCCTGCTTGTCTGCATGATAGGAAGAACGCACCAAGGGACCACTCGCGACATGCTTAAAACCCAACTCGCGAGCCTTAACAGCCAGGGCTTCAAATTCTTCAGGTGTGACGAATCGCTCCAATGACAAATGATCGCGGCTAGGCTGCAAATACTGCCCGAGCGTTAACATATCTACATTATGTTCTCGCAGATCTTTCATCACCTGCTCAACCTCTTCTAGCGTTTCACCAATGCCGAGCATCAATCCGGACTTCGTCAACACATCAGGCGCCAATGCCTTATATTCTTTAAGCAGCTTTAATGACCACGCATAATCTGAGCCTGGTCGCACTTTTTTATAGAGTGATGGAACTGTTTCGAGGTTGTGGTTAAACACATCCGGAGGTGTTAGCTTCAGGATATCTAATGCTACATCCATTCGACCACGAAAATCAGGCACAAGCACTTCGATCTGAATCTCCGGACTACGGTCACGTGTCTCTCGTATGCAGTCCGCAAAATGCTGTGCACCCCCATCCCGCAAATCGTCGCGATCAACAGAGGTAATAACAACGTAATTCAACCCCATGTCCGCTATAGCATCTGCCAACTCTCGCGGCTCAGACTCGTTTAACGGCTTCGGACGGCCATGCGCAACATCACAAAATGGACACCTGCGAGTACAAATGTCTCCCATAATCATGAAAGTTGCGGTTCCACCCCCGAAACACTCACCCAAATTCGGACAGGAGGCTTCTTCGCAAACAGTATGCAAACCATGTTTACGGAGCTTTTGCTTGATTTCGCCAATTCGCGGCGTCGCAGGGACACGAACACGGATCCAATC
>DAITOW010000263.1:0-4301 GCA_036833965.1 Oleiphilaceae bacterium | reverse complement strand
GGTCGCATCTAAGCAATAAGCAGATAAGCAAACTATAATTTAAAATATAATTTAAAAAAGTCGGGAGAATAAAAGAATGTCTAAGGGACACTCACTTCAAGATCCATACCTAAACGCGCTTAGAAAAGAACGTATTCCGGTTTCTATCTTCCTCGTTAACGGGATAAAGCTTCAGGGTCAGATCGAATCTTTTGATCAATTTGTTATCCTTCTTAAAAACACGGTAAGCCAGATGGTCTACAAGCATGCGATTTCAACGGTTGTCCCGGCTCGAAACGTTCGTATGCCTGCCGTCGATGAAGAAACGGGTGCTTAAGTAAGTATCTTGATAATCTTCCAGCTATATTTTTGCGTGCTGCAGTCGGTATCGGTTGCAGCCGCCTTCGTTTGTCTGTCGTATAAGCTCTATCGTGTTTGATCGTCCAGACGCTGGAGAACGCGCTGTTCTCGTCCACATTGATTTCCCCAACGAAAATGACCGTGAAGACGCGAATGAATTTCGCGAATTAGTCCGTTCGGCGGGTGTTGAGACCGTTGCAATGGTTACCGGATCCCGCGCCCAGCCAAGTGGGCGGTATTTTATCGGTACCGGTAAGCTCGAAGAGCTTGAAGCTGCGCGAGAGGCTAGTGAGGCAGATGTCGTGCTTTTTAATCACGCCTTGTCACCCAGTCAGCAACGCAATCTTGAGTCCGTTCTAAAGTGCCGGGTGATTGATCGTACGGGCGTCATTCTCGATATCTTTGCACAGCGTGCACGAACGCACGAGGGCAAATTGCAGGTCGAATTGGCCCAGCTCGAGTACATGTCTACACGACTGATTCGCGGGTGGACGCACCTTGAGCGGCAAAAGGGTGGTATCGGCTTACGTGGTCCCGGAGAGACGCAACTTGAGACGGACCGTCGTTTGCTCCGTGCTCGCATTAAAGCGCTGCATGCTCGGTTGGGAAAGGTTCGTAAACAACGTGATCAGGGGCGGCGTGCCCGCACGCGTGCAGATATTCCGACCATTTCGTTGGTGGGATATACAAACGCCGGGAAATCGACTCTTTTCAATCGTTTGACAGAGTCCGAGGTTTACTCGGCGGATCAGTTGTTCGCAACGCTTGACCCGACATTGCGAAAAATTGACTTTCCTGATGTTGGGCGGGCCATTCTTGTCGATACGGTAGGCTTTATACGGCATTTGCCACACAAACTCGTTGATGCGTTTCGAGCTACGCTTGAGGAAACGATCGCGGCAACATTGTTGTTGCACGTGATTGACTGTGCCGATGAACGGCGTATGGAGAATATTCAAGCGGTCGAAGGTGTTCTTGAGGATATTGGTGCGGATGAAGTGCCAACCTTAAAAGTGTATAACAAGCTTGATCTGCTTGATGATGCCTCAGCCCGCATCGATCGTGATGAAGCTGGTCGACCTGTTCGGGTGTGGGTGTCAGCGAACACAGGTGAGGGGCTTGATCTCTTGCATGAGGCCGTCGCAGAGTTGCTGGGCGAAGAGATTCTGCATGCAATCGTAGCTATACGGCACGAGCAATCTCGTCTCCGGGCCTTGTTGTATGAGGAGAAGGCGGTTTTGAACGAACATTACAACGAAGAAGGGCAGTGCGTTGTTGAAGTGCGAATGCAGGCGAGCGATTTTGACCGTATTCTGAAGCGAAGCCACGTCTCTTATGCTGAGTTACTGATCGAGCGAATCTAGCTGTATCGAAAGCACGTATTGCTAACACGGAAACTCGGGAAGGCCGGACGCTTTAAGTGCTAGTATGCGTCTTTCTGAAAAAGATTTCATAGTTCATTTTTGTTGAGCGCTTGCTCAGGTGTGATTCGCGTTTTAGGATTGCTTACTGATCTTATTAACTTAAAAACTTACTAACAAACGGGGTAAGGTATGGCCTGGAATGAGCCGGGTAATTCAAACGGTAAAGACCCATGGGGCAATAACAACCGGGGTGGTAATCAAGGGCCGCCGGATTTGGATCAAGCGCTTAAGCAGCTAATGGATAAGCTAAACGGTTTATTTGGTGGCGGTAGCGGCAATAACGGGGGTGACAGCGGAGGCTCTCAGGGCTTAGGCGGGATCTTCCTGATTCTGGGTGTTGTGGCTATTCTGTTTTTAGGTTGGAAATCAATCTACACCATCGACGAACAGCAGCGCGGCGTTGTTTTGTTGCTGGGAGAATATAACCGGACCCTTGATCCCGGTTTGAGAATTGTCATTCCTCTGATCGAACAAGTCATTCCGGTTAATGTGACCAACGTTCGTAATGCTGAGCTGAAGCAAGAAATGCTGACTCAGGATGAAAACGTCGTTGAGATTGATCTGAACGTTCAGTATACGGTAAGTGATCCCGTTTCTTTCGCTCTTCGTGTAGAAGATCCCGAGGCATCTCTGCAGCATGCAGTTGAGTCGGCGTTGAGACACGAGGTAGGTAGTACTAATCTTGATCCTATTTTGACCGCGGGTCGGGCAATTCTTGCGGACGCAACGCGTGAGCGTTTGCAGGACTACATGGACGCCTATCAGACCGGCATCAATGTCAGCATTGTAAACATCAAAGAAGCTCGGGCGCCTTCTGCAGTTCAGGCAGCATTTGACGACGTTCAAAAGGCGAAGTTGGACAAAGAGCGATTCGTCAACGAAGCAGAAGCGTACAAAAATACGGTCATTCCTGAGGCGCGTGGTAAAGCTCAGCGTATGTTGCAGGAAGCAAGTGCGTATAAGGATCAAGTGATCGCGAAGGCGCAAGGTGAGGCTGAACGTTTCGAGGCACTGTTGGTTGAATACAACAAGGCTCCGCAAGTCACGCGTGAGCGTTTGTATCTTGATGCGATTTCCGATGTGTACGCGAACAGTAGCAAGGTTCTGATTGATGTAGAAGGTGGAAACAATATGATGTACCTGCCGCTGGACAAAATTATATCAGAACGTTCTGCGTCGCCGAGTTCATCTCGTCAGTCAGCAAGCACGTCTGAAATCTCTGACCTGGCAGATCAGGTGATCGAGGAGATTAGATCCAGGAATGCCAGAACAGGAAGGGAGGTACGATAATGTCTAAGTCGCTTTTACCATTGATTGCGGTCTTAGTGCTGATCGCTCTTATTTCCTCCTCGCTCTATGTTGTAGACGAGCGTCAGATTGCAATTAAGCTTCAGTTTGGTGAAATTGTAGAATCGGACATCGGACCGGGTTTGCATTTCAAGATGCCTTTCGTTCAGAACATTCGTAAGTTCGACGCTCGAGTGCTTACACTCGATTCTCGTCCCGAACGTTTCTTGACGATGGGTAAGAAATTTTTGATCGTCGATTCGTTTGTTAAGTGGAAGATCGAAGACGTCAAAGCATACTACAAGGCAACAGCGGGTAATCGTTGGCAGGCCACTACGTTGCTTTCCAACTCAACTAACAAAGGCCTGCGTGATGAGTTTGCTGCGCGCAGTCTTGCAGAGGTTGTTTCCGGTGAGCGTGATGAGTTGATGGAGCAAATTACCGCCAAGCTCAATGAGCAAACCTTGGGCGAATTCGGTATTCGTGTTCTTGATGTTCGTGTCAAGGGTATCGATCTTCCGGAAGATCTTTCTAAAAACGTTTATCGTCGTATGTCGACAGAGCGTGAGCGGGAGGCAAGAGAGACCCGTTCGCAAGGTAAAGAATTGGCTGAGGGTATCAAGGCCGATGCAGATCGCGAGAAAATCGTGATTGAGTCGGATGCATATCGTGAATCTGAGGTAACTCGCGGTGAAGGAGATGCTGTGGCAGCGGCGACCTACGCTAAGGCCTTCAACAAGGATCCTGAGTTTTATGCATTTACCCGGAGTCTACAGGCGTATAAAGATACCTTTGCTAACGAAGAGGATGTTCTTTTGCTGAAGCCCGATAGTGATTTCTTCAAGTATATGAAGAAGAGCAGCTCCGAAAAGTAGCGTCTAACTAAGTACGGAAAAGCACCCAAAATGATCATTTGGGTGCTTTTTTTGTTTTTTTACCAAGAAAAACTATTGATCTCCTTCTTATGGGTTTTGTTAGTCAGCATTAAGCGTTAAAATCGCGACCCTTTGTCTGCAGGCATGTTTGTCTGTTTGGAATAAGCGTATGGCGTGGAACGATTTATTGACCGCTTTGTGCCTGGTTTTGGTCATTGAGGGCATCATGCCTTTTCTGAGTCCGAAGGCATGGAAAGCCACCTTGGCGAAAGTTGCCATGATGGACGATAGAACGATTCGCAGCCTGGCACTGGTTTGTATGCTGGCCGGTTTGCTAAGTTTGCTTTGGGTTAGAGCCTGATACGCAAAGAAAGAA
>DAITOW010000262.1:0-4337 GCA_036833965.1 Oleiphilaceae bacterium | reverse complement strand
TCCATCTCTCAGATCGTCATGCCCAAGGATTTGCGAAGCGTGCTCTGCGAGAACATGAAATTCCACCTGAGCCATTACACAGCTGAACCGATGCAATCGGTACAACGTGAATTTTTCTAAACGACGGTCGCTTAAGCAGAACTAAAGAAGCAGAACGGGATAAAGCGAGCTATAACGCGAGAACGAACGAATCATGAGCAAGAATCTTTACTTAAATAACGACTTGATCCACAAAGACCGTCAACTCAAAACCTCCGATTCCAAATGGGTTCGGAGCTTTGATTGTCGACACATGCACCCGCTGATTATCTGCCGGGGCCCAATCCGAAAAGAAGCAATGGATGTGTTCTCGGAAATGGGCATCGAATACTACGGCATTTTATTGTCTGAAAAGGACAGCGTTGTCTATCAAAACGCTCTCGCGCCTGAACTTCGCCAGATGCCGGACCCAAGCCGCGTGCACCGGGTGCCTGACTACACCGGTGCTGACAAGGCCGAGCGTGAGCAACGCATTGAGCAAATCATCCAGATCGCCAAAGCGAACAACTACAACTCGATTTTCGCAGGCTACGGCTTCATGGCCGAAGACGAGACCATGGTAGCGGCGATGGAAAAAGCCGGCCTGACCTTCATTGGTCCCTGCTCCAAAACGGTTCATGACGCTGGCCTGAAAGACGAAGCCAAGCGAACAGCCTTGAAAGTAGACGTAAGCGTTACTCCGGGTGTGGACAACGCGACAGCACTTGCCCTGCTCAAAAAGCATAAAGATGAGGCGGCCCTGCTTGCACTGGTTGAAGCAGAGAGCCTTCCGCTTGATCGAGACGCGTTTGATCAAGCCGACACACTCGAAGACAAAGCAGATATCGTACTGGCTGCCGGCTACAAAAAAGGTGTGGATCTATACACCGTTGCCGAACTTCAGCAGAGCATTGCCGAACAGGTCGTGGCAATTGGTAAAAAGCACCCGGAAAATCGCATTCGATTGAAAGCCATTGGTGGTGGTGGCGGTAAGGGGCAGCGTATTTTACCGAGCCCGTCTTCGTTCAAAGGCAGCACTGAAAAGCGCTTGCAGGCGGTCGCGGATCTCGCGCCCAGCCTGGTATTGGAAATTCTCAACGAAGTAAAAACCACCGGCGTTGGTGATAACAAAAACGTGTTGGTAGAACTGAATATCGAAACCACTCGCCACCAGGAAATTCAGGTCATCGGCAACGGCGAATGGACGCTTGCCTTAGGTGGCCGCGACTGTTCACTCCAAATGCATGAACAGAAACTTCTTGAGATTTCAGTGACCGCGGAAGATCTTCAAAACGCCCTGGCGCATGCGGTCAAATCGGGCAAGGATTCTGAAGTCAAAGTGCTGAGTCAGGACATCAAAACACTCGAAGCCATGGAGCAGGAAGCAGAGCGCTTTGGTAAAGCCGTTGGTCTCGATAGCGTCTCCACCTTTGAGTGTATTGTGGACCGCGACCAGCATTTTTTCATGGAAATGAATACCCGTATTCAGGTGGAGCACCGGGTTACCGAGCTTTGCTACAGCTTAAAGTTCGTCAACCCGGAGAACGACAAGGATCACTTTGTTGTCACCTCTCTGGTCGAAGCAATGATGCTATTGGCCGCGCACGGCAAACGCCTACCTAAACCGGTCCGTATTCCAAGATTCAACGCCTCGGTTGAAGCGCGCCTGAACGCAACCAACGACGCATTGGCCCCGCACGCAGGCGGTGTCATCAAATACTGGTCAAATCCCGTGGAAGGCGAGATTCGAGATGACCAGGGCATTAGCTTGCACAACCCCGATACTGACGTGTTCATGTCCTACCATTTGGCAGGCGCCTACGACAGTAACGTCGCGCTCCTGCTAACGGTCGGCAACAGCCGCATGGAAAGCTATATGAAGCTTTCTGAAATTTTGCGTGTGACCAAGCTTGAAGGCAAAGACCTCTCAACCAACCTTGAATTCCATTATGGTTTGGTCAATTGGTTTATCGGCAACAATATTAATGCTCGCCCGACCACACGATTCATCATGCCGTACTTAACGGCTGTCGGTCAGTTAAAACAAGTGGCCAACGATCTGGATGTGGATCAGGTGTATCAGGCAGTGATCAACAAGGCCATTGCCGAGCAGCCGGAACTTAAGGATGATTTTCTTGCAACGGCCGAACTCAAACAACTTTTGTTGACTCGCCCGGTCAAGCAACTCTTCAGCAATCCCCACATATTGTCGGGCTGGTTGAGTACCCACAAGAGTAGTTTTGAGCAAAGCAGCAAAGGCACGCTTTCCTGGAAGCGCAACCCGATTCATGTGCTGTCGGAGACCTACCACTACCTGAACATGAATTACACGCCCGCTAACCCCGCTGCACGCATGATCTGGGATCACGACAACGACATTCTGCAGGATGCCATGCATTTCTATCAGCAACTGGAATACACCCTCGGTGCCAGTAACTTCGCTGAAATCGAAAAGGCACTGGCGGCCACTCGCGCTCCGAAAGGCGTCAGCAAAGAACAATGGCAAGCCATCAAGGCTGCGCACAAGGGTTATCAACTGGGCAACGACATCTTGCTCCTGCTGGCGCATGTTGCCTACAGCACCGAGTTCTACAATCTGAGCGTGAATGATGACCTGACCATTCATATTCCTGACACCTTGGCCGATTCAGAACTACAAAGCGCAATGGCGAAAGTATTGGTGCCGCCGCCACAAGCCAAGAGTGATGAGATTCTGGCGCCATCCGGCGGCATGTATTATTCGCGCGAAGCGCCGGGAATGGACACGTTTATCAAGGAAGGTGACCACTTCGAGGCAGGCCAGCCGTTCTTTATTGTTGAGGTCATGAAAATGTTCAACAAGGTGAATGCGCCGTTTGCCGGCGTTATTGAAAAGTGCCTGATTGAAAACGATGGCGAGATCATCAAGAAAGGTCAGCCGATCTTCAAGATCGTACCGGATGAGAAAATCGAAACACTCACCGATGCACAAATTACCAAAATCAAAACACAAGCCTGCGCAGTGTTTATTGACCGAATTTGAGGAAGGAACATGATCACAGGACTAGACCACATTGCGATTGCAGTTCCGGATCTGGAAAAAGCGATTCAACGCTTTGCCGAGGATTTCGGGCTCACATTCAAGGGCAAGGAAGACGTAGAAGATGCGAAGACCAGTACCGCATTCTTCCCGACCGAGAAGCCGAGTATTGAACTCATTCACCCCTTGCGTGGTGAAGGCCCGGTACAAAAGTACCTTGAGAAAAAAGGCGGCGGCATGCACCACTTGTGCTTTCGCAGTGACGATATCGAAGCCGATGTTGCCCGACTCAAGGCCAAGGGCTATGAGTTCCTGACGGACGAGCCAACCATCGGGGCGCACAACTGCCGCGTAATCTTCATTCACCCAAAAAGCTGTGACGGCGTGTTGGTTGAGCTGAATCAACCTCAGTAGCTATGCGCGCTGGTTAGAATACACGTTAACACCTTGGTGAACACAAAGAACACGAAGACCTGAGTCGAGACTATGAGCAAAGACAAGTTTAACGAGTGGGAAGCACTCGCCACCAAACAAATGAAGGGTGTAACGCCAGAGGAAATGACCTGGAACTCTCCGGAAGGCGTGCCCATCAAGATTTTGTACACAGCCGATGATGTAAAGGATCTGGAGCATACGGACACGCTTCCTGGCATGGCGCCCTATGTGCGCGGCCCAATGGCAACCATGTACGCAGGTCGCCCCTGGACGATACGACAATACGCAGGTTTCTCGACGGCCGAAGAGTCCAATGCGTTCTATCGTAAAAACCTTGCAGCAGGCGCACAGGGCGTCTCGGTTGCCTTCGATCTAGCGACCCACCGTGGTTATGATTCCGATCACCCTCGCGTGACTGGTGACGTTGGTAAAGCCGGTGTCGCCATCGACTCGGTCGAAGACATGAAGATTCTGTTCGATGGTATTCCATTGGACAAAGTATCGGTCTCAATGACGATGAACGGTGCGGTATTGCCGGTCATGGCGAATTACATTGTCGCAGCCGAAGAGCAAGGCGTCTCACAAGAACAGCTGGCCGGAACCATTCAGAACGATATTCTGAAAGAGTTCATGGTTCGTAACACCTATATCTACCCGCCAGCGCCTTCAATGAAAATTATTGGCGATATCATCGCCTATACCTCGCAAAACATGCCGCGCTTTAACAGCATCTCGATCTCCGGCTACCACATTCAGGAAGCGGGAGCTGATGCAGCGCTGGAACTCGCGTATACGCTCAGCGATGGTCGTGAGTATGTCCGAACAGCGTTGAATGCAGGCCTTGAAGTCGATGCGTTTGCCCCCC
>DAITOW010000261.1:0-4372 GCA_036833965.1 Oleiphilaceae bacterium | reverse complement strand
ACCGATGCAACCGCTGCCCGTACACAAGTCCATGACACGGCTCGGCTCATTAAGCAGCCAGGGTTCGAAACCATTTGATATTAACTGCGCAATCGGCGAACGAGGCACCAGAGTTCGCTCATCAACATAGAACTTCAAGCCGCAAAAATAGGCTTGCTTGGTCAAATAAGCTAAAGGCGTTCTTTTGGAAATTCGCGCTTCGATGTTGTTGAGCACAGTTGTGCGCTCATCCTCAGTCAAGGCACAACCCCAAAGATCACGTGCGAAATCCCAAGGCAGATTCAATGTTTGCAATACGAGGGCGACAGACTCGTCCCAGGCATTGTCGGTTCCATGACCAAAAAAAAGCTTTTCCGCATTCATTCGCGAATAGCTGAAACGAATAAAATCGGCAATGGTTGATAAATGCGATGACAATGAATTGATTCCAAGGGCTAATTAAACCGCGCAATTATATAGATATTGCCCGCCAAGTGCTAAGAATGCAGAGCCGGAAGACGTAAAAAGGGGAAAAATCGCACGATACGAGAAGATGGCTAATCTATTAGATAGAGAAAAGCCCACTCGTTACCATCAAACCCAAGTGGGCGCTGCCCTAGACTTCCCATCGGACGGAGTTCAACGCGAGAGTTTTCAAGCCCAAGGGTTTGGATCGCCAGGTCTTTCTTGATTTGACCAAAAGCGGAAGACTTCTTTGTTGTCGCCTCAAGTGAAAGCTTCTCACTTTCAGCCTTATAGAAAGCAACTACAACCAGCTTTGCGCTCCCGTTCTGAGCAAGGTAATCACCCAAAGCTTTCGACCAATCTTTGGCCAATACCGCCTCGGTCAGCAACACGCCACGCTTTGCATCTGCAACGTAGTCTTCCGGAGGAGCTGGTATAAAACTCAAATAAATATAAGGGATACCTCTGGCATTAGTCACAGCATAAATGCTCATCCACCCCTGGTGAACGCCATCATCGATACGACCCGCGAAATATGCCTGATTGCTATCACGCCCGGCCAAATTGCGATTTCCAAACACATCATTAGCCCAGTGATTACTGGCTCCGCAGTTACGCTGCTCACACGCAAACGCAATCGAGCCCTGCTCATCTAGAAGCTTTCGATAGTACGCGCTAGCCTTCTCAAGTGTCGTCGACTCCGACACCCGGTATAAGTAATTAGTGCGCGTTCCACCCACTTCGGTTTTCTTCTCGATAATCAGATTATTGCTCACGCGCTTTAACGCACTCAATGGCATGGGATGCCCTTCAGCACTTTGCATTGAAGACTTTTCCAAGATGAGCCCATTTGCCACAAAATCAAAGCCCTCCGAGAATGCCGGGGAGCTCAAACCACCAAAAACACTCAAGCCCAACAATAAACCCTGTAGCTTTTTACGCACCCAAAAATGCATTGATTATCTCCGCTGTCCGTTCAATATCCCCTTCCATATGGAAGTGATGACCACCTGCCACCCTATGCTGCTCAAGATTTTTTATATAAGCAAGTCGCTTTGAGATCGCTTCATATTGTCTGAAGTATCCGTCCTCTCCAACAATTAGCTGCACCGGACACTCTATCCCTTCCATAATGGCTTTCACCTGAGCTTCTGAAAAACGGATCAGAGACGGCTCTAATAATCGTGGATCAGAAGACCATATAAACCCACCTTCGACCTCTCTAACACCTCGATCAACAAGCGTTCGAGCTGCTTCTAACGAAATCTTGCCGACACCTGCCATTCTCGCTTTAGCCGCCACTTCCTTGCTCGGATAAACGTTAAGTTTCGAATTGCGTAAAGCAGCTGCGCGACTAACCGCCTTTTTAAGCTGCGGAAGCACATTTTCTATATCGTCCGTCAAGGGCCCTAAGCTATCCAGCAACACCAAATGACGAACACGCTCTGGCACCGACGCAGCAACCAGAGTAGCAACAATGCCACCCAAAGAGTGTCCTACCAGATCAAAATCACCGTTTTCACACAAACTATCTACAAACGCCAACACATCAAGCGTGTTATCAACCAAATGGTATTGTGCAGATGCTGGACGATGTTGGGAATGACCATGACCGGGCAATTCCAACGCGTAGAAAGGTCGATCAAACTCCAAATAACTGGCGAGTGGAGAAAATGAAGCCGCATTATCGAGCCAGCCATGCAGCGCGATAATAGGTCTGCCCTCACGCTTTCCATTAGTGAATCCGGCTAGCTCAAGCCGGGAGGTCTTTAGCGAAAAACTCTGCATATCCAATGCGACTAAACTCCTCGGGCATGCGAAAACAATCGGTGAAAGTTTGCCGACGTCTGTTCTGCAATTGCCTCTACTGAGACACCGCGCAAGCTAGCAATAAACTCTGCAACCTTCGGCACATATTTTGGCTCGTTGGGCTTGCCCCGAAACGGAACCGGCGCCAAGTAAGGAGAGTCAGTTTCTATTAGCATGTGTTCAAGAGGAATCGCCTTGGCGACCTCTTGTAGTTCTACCGCGTTTTTAAACGTAACGATTCCACTAAACGAAATAAAGTAGCCCATTTCAATTGCGCGAAGAGCCATATCCAGATCTTCGGTAAAGCAATGCAAAACACCCGCTATGTTTGGATCCCCATGCTGATCAATGATTGCCAGGGTATCTTCTTTGGCATCCCGCGTATGAACAATTACCGGCTTGCCGGTCAATTTGCTTGCTTCGAGATGGTTTCGAAATCGATTCTGTTGAAGCTCTTTTTTATCTTCGCTGTAGTAGTAATCGAGACCTGTTTCACCAATCGCCACGACTTTTGGACGAGCCGCAAGCTCTACCAACCTTTCAACACTAGGCTCCTCGCCGTCATAGCTTGAAGGGTGCACGCCGACTGATGCATAGATATTCGGATAACGCTCCGCAATACCAAGCACCTGCTCTATGTGCTCAAGATCGATAGCGACACAGAGCATTTCGCTGACCTGCAGCTCTGATGCAGCAGCAATCGCGCCGTCGAGACCATCTTCGTACTTTTCGAGTTTAAGCCTGTCGAGATGACAGTGAGAATCAATGAACATACCGCCTCATAGGAATCAAATTTTCGCTCGGCAGTTTACATGGAAGGCAAGCGGTGCGCATCTTCTCGAGCACCGCTCAAAGAAATCAAAAGCTATAACATCCTACATGCTGTGCGTAGGCCGATCTGAAGTGAGCGCCCCCGCAAGATTCGTTTCGATGACATTTTTTGCAGTTTCATCTTCGCCATTGAACTGTACACCGATGCCTGCAGCTCTGTTGCCCTGCGCACCTTTCGGTGTCACCCATACTACCTTGCCAGCAACGGGAATCTTGTCCGGCTCATCCATCAAGTTAAGCAGCAAAAACACCTCATCTCCCAAATGATAGTTTTTCCCTGTAGGGATAAACAAACCACCATTTTGAATAAAGGGCATGTAAGCAGCGTAAAGAACAGCCTTATCTTTGATTGTGAGCGTTAGAATACCACTGCGGGCACCAAATCCACCTGACATAACTCTATAACATCCTGAAAACTATAATCTATTTAAAGAAGTATAGGGCAATGTACACAACATGCGAATGAAAATGAGAAAACCTACATCAAGGCCAGCCATGCAAGGATCAAGGACTCACACATCAACAGATGATTCGGGTTCGTAGTCCCCCGCAGCAAGCGATATTCGCGAAGCGTCTTATCCCGCAGAGCAAAGAGCTTCTCAACCTCCGATTTCTCCGCGAGATACTTAAGCATCGCAACACTCTCGGCATGACTGAATACCGACTCATCCTTGATAACAGAATAACGAACCATCTGCTCGGCCCACTGTACGAGCCATTCAAGCCGGTCTTCCAGGAACTCATCATCCCATTTGCCAGCAACATCGGACACCGAAACCTGACGCTTCAAGGCTTTTGAAAGCCCATCAATCATTTCAAGTTGCTGACGCCATGCAGACTGGGCTGCATACCTGAGGGCCTTTAACGGTTCGTTATGCGCAATAGTGAGATAATCCGAAAGATGCTCATCCTCCTGCTCCAAATTTTGGGACTTCAACCACCCGAGGGCTTCCGAGACGTCGGGAGCGCGAACCGTGAGTATCTGACATCGGGAACGGATAGTTGGCAAAACCGCCTCCTGTCGCTCGGCAACCAAAAATATTATGGTGTCGCCTGCTGGCTCCTCCAATGTCTTGAGCAAGGCATTGGAACCGCTGATATTCATCGCTTCAACCGGATTGATAATGGCAACCTTGTGCCCACCGCGCATACTTGATTCGCTGACAAACTCGACCATATCACGAACGGCATCCACCTTTATCTGCTTACCCTCTTCCTCAGGGCACAATCGGATAAAATCGTTGTGACTCCCCGCATCCATTAATAGACATGACTTACAACTGCCACA
>DAITOW010000260.1:0-4376 GCA_036833965.1 Oleiphilaceae bacterium | reverse complement strand
TCACCCTTCCCTTCAAGTGGTATCCAGGTGACGTTTTGGCCGCAGCAATATGGTCGGCCAAAACGTCACCTGGATACCACTTGAAGGGCAGGGTGATTTCCGTCGCTTCGTAACCTCTCGCCTCTAAAGCATTTACCAGACCCACACTATGACGCTCAGCTCCCCCGCTCACAAAGGGAACTTGTGTTCGCAGCACACCAACTCGCATCATGTATCCTTTGATTTTATACCAAGAATGGCCAAGTCCTGTGGCCCGAACATCAACTGGGCCAATTCGTTGTCGAAGTCTGGCCTATCAAGGAACTCTCCCAACCGTTCGTGTGGGTTGATGTGCCTGATATCGACAGGGTCGAACCCCGCCGTTTCGAGAAGGACTCCCATTACTTGCTCTGGCATCGGCTTTAAGTGAGTTGGATCCGTGTAAAACGTCGTCGCCCCCACTAACACGTTACGCGTGTTGGGGGTCTCAAACAGTAGCAACCCACCAGGTGCCAAAACTCGCCCCGCTTCACGCGTCAGCCAGGCAACTGAGTCGAAAGGCAAATGCTCAATGAGGTGGTGTGCTGATATCACCGACAAACTACCATCTGCCGCCTGCGCGAGCGCCTCTAGAGCATCACCCAAACGCAAATCCAACCCTGCAGCCTGCCCGTCTTTCATCTGCATAGCATTGGTATCAAAACCGATCCCATTCATGCCATGCTTCCGCAGCAGGCCTAGCCATTCTCCGCGGCCACAGCCGATATCAAAAATGGGCTTATGCTCTGTCCGCACCCATGCGGCTTCAACATCCGGCAGATACACTTTTAGCCGCTGGCTGATTTCTTCAGGGGTCCCCCTCCACTGGTTTTCAAACCGATGGTAGAAAGCGTCTTTGAACATCTCAAACCCTTTAGATGAGGGTAACCCAGTAGGCCTGATGGGCTTGGCTTCCGGCCGACCACTTTCGTCTCCATCAATACGACGGGACAAATCAGAAAACATTCGCAAGAGCAGAGCAGTGTCCGACTGCCCTGTACGTTTCAAGACTTCCGATTCTCGACGAGAAAGAGATACAAGATCATCAGCGAGAGATTCATGCCGTCGCATCCATGTCGACATTCGCTCAAGCTCTTGCAGAGTCTGATGTTGGCAATCGTTCAGATCCTGAGAAAGTGTTTTCAGTTCCAAACGTAGCTCTGCAATTTCTCGTTTCGCGTCCTTTGACATACTTTTAATGCGGCCCAAGGAAAATGCTGCTGAAAGATAGCGCTCAAGCCTCTTGACAACTCTCATAAGTCTGACCTTCTCCTCGGTTTGGCATCACAAGTTTGGCTCTGCCTTGGAAGAACGCAAGGTAGAAATTATGTCGCCTTCTGACCTATACACAGTCCTCATTCAAGTAGCGCAGTCAGCTGATAGCTCGCAGATCTGTCGCTAATGGTAGACACTACGCCTGCGCCCACAAAGCCCCATGGCAAGCCAATATTTGAAAGATCGCCCAACATCTGCTACCCTGAGCGGAAAGATCCTGTAGGGAAACCCCCAAGGGTGTTTTGGCGAACGTGTGTCCTGCGACTAAAGACAAAGCACGCTGTCAAAAGAGGCACCCCAAAAAAAGGACTGGTGAACAAGAAGACTAGGACTGCATTTATGAGATGGACTCTTCTCTCAATTGCCTCAGCGTCTATCTCATATCTATCCACTGTCCCTCGGAAGTGGTCGGATATTGTTTGTACTAGTATCTGAAATTGTTGACCGAACTCTTGCCCCCCACCCCGCTTTTAGGCGGGGTTTTCTTTGACAACACTTGTAGCCTGCTTAAACAGGACGACAACCTAAACGTTCTTTGTCCTGTTTAAGTCTAGAGTGTGTTTTCTCAAACAGCCGCATCTGAACCTTTAAACTTGGTGTTATATCTAAGGTTTGCCACTCTTCTTTTAGAGCAAAGCCAATCCATTCATATGCATCACGCTCAGTGGCAAAAGGGAAATCCCGCTGTACTTGCTCAACAACTGGCCGGGCCGAGACCACATAAGCTAGGCGCAATCTTTTGCAGACTTCATCCTGAAGCGACTCTTCCGATACAGACAGCGAGGTCAGTCTATCCGATACGTTATACTCAGCAATCAACACCATGCGAACAATAGATGCACCGCCCCCAACGATCACAATCGTTGCACCCAAAAGAAGAAAAATACGCAACAATAGGCCAAAAGAGTTCATGAAACATACATAACGATAAAGTGCAGCAAAACTGTGGCTTCAAAGTCGACAAACTCACCCTTCTTGCAACACAAACATATACCTAAGCTTCAACCGCATCAGACGATCTAGCCTTAAACTGTTGGTCAAAAAGCCTGCGAAAGCCTCCTTTTTTCTCTAACAGCTCGTCAAGACAGCCCTGCTCTATTACTTCGCCTTCTTGCACAACCATGATGGTGTCTGCCTCCAAGACTGTCGATAAGCGGTGAGCGATAACAATCGTCGTCACTTCCTTGGTAAGAGTCTGCAGGGATGTCTTCACTAGGGCTTCAGATTCAGCATCCAGCGCACTTGTTGCCTCATCCAGCAACAAAATTTCCGATTTCCTTAAAATTGCACGTGCGATTGCAATACGCTGCTTCTGACCCCCTGACAGAAAAGCGCCATTCTCTCCAACTTGAGTTTCGTAACCTTCAGGAAGCTCACAGATAAAATCATGAGCATGGGCGGCACGCGCCGCAGCGACCACCTCTGCATCGCTCGCTTCAGGCGCAGAGCAGCGTAAATTTTCCATAATAGTTGTAGAAAACAAGAACGTGTCTTGTCCTACATAAGAGATCTTACGGCGCAAAGAAGCAAAACTCACGTCTTTGATATCATGTCCGTCTATCTCAATCTCTCCAGTATCAGGATCATAAAATCGCATAATCAAGCCAAATATGGTCGACTTACCACCACCTGACTGCCCGACCAGAGCAGTTGTTTTCCCAGGCTCAAACACGAGATTCATATCCCTGATGACAGGAAAATCACTGTGGTAGCCAAAGGTAACGTTCTTGAAGCGAATAGACCCTTTGCCTGAGTTCAACTTAACTGCGTCAGCTCGCTCTTGGATTGCTTCTTCCTGATCTAGCAGCTCAAACATCATGGTTACTGTCACCATACATGTCTCGATACCAACACGCATACGCGACAATCGCTTAGCAGGTTCATAAGCCATCAGAAGTGCTGTAATGAAGGACATGAGTTGCCCCGCAGTAGGCGGTTCACTATTCGCAATCCCCATCGTGCTAACAACCAAGATACTCGCGATAGCAAGACCTGCCAAAAGCTCCATCAATGGGCTTGCTATAGATTGTAGCTTCGCGATGTCGTTCGCTCTCGTCTCTACTTGCCCAATAGCCGAGTCCATCCGTTCGGTCATACGATCTTCCAAGGCAAAAATTTTAATAATTTTGATGCCGCCTGATGTCTCTTGAAGAACACGGATAATCTCGGCGAGAGACGCCATCTCTGCCCTCATAATATTGCGTACGCTCTTGAGTAGGTAGCGAACACCAAGCAGCGCAAGCGGCCCAATGAGAACAAAAAGCATGGAAAGTACAGGTTGCTGATAAATCATAACAACTACCAAACCAATCAACGTGAGAGTATCTCTCACGAAACCTGTCACGAGGACATCAATCAGTTCTCTAGCCGCTTGAGCACCATGCGTAACGCGCATCAACAGATCAGAGGACTCAGTCGTGCGAAAGAAAGAGACCCCTCTCCGCAAAAGCTGCCGGTACAATTTTTCCTGCTGGCTTGCGACAATGCGATTGCCCGCGCGCGCTAAGAACAGCGCTTGAACATAAGAGGCGACCGCTTTGGCCGAAAAAAGGCCAACCACTGCTGCTGCAATCAAATAAACTTGGTTGCGCATCTCGGGAGTGGTCATCGCATCAACGATTTTTTCCATCATCCAGGCTGTACCGGCAGAGCTTACAGCGACCACAATCATCGCCAAAGCAGCAACACCGTAGCGCCAACCTTGAGAGCGCATACTTTCACTGACTAAGCGCCCGATGTAGCTTGATCGCCACCTATCCCAACTGCGCACAATCATATACCTCTCCAAGATTTTCCAAAGAAGCCAAGAGAACCTTGCTCCCAGTGACTTTCTTTTCTCGACCCAAAGTCAGTAGGTTGGTTAGTAAGAGGTCAGGGCCCAGATTTCCAGAACACGTGCTCGAAATTGAACAGTACGCACAGAGCTCATCACAGCGCCCACACAGAAGACCTATTTCAGAAGATCTTCTAAATAGGTGCCATACGCGTTCTTTGCAAAAACTCCCGCTCTATGACATAAAGTCTCGGTGCTGATCCAGCCCTGATCATAGGCGATTTCTTCGGGGCAGCCGGTCTGCAGGCCC
>DAITOW010000259.1:0-4378 GCA_036833965.1 Oleiphilaceae bacterium | reverse complement strand
CGTCTGCAACATGTTGCTCCGCGCGCGATGCTTCGTATCGACCGGAAGTCTTGCCATTCAAACCGGTAATGTCACAAAAGACGTCATAAAGGGGCACCATTGCAAAACCGAAACCAAACATTGCCACAACAGCAAACAATGATTTGTAGACTGTCTTTTTCGTTGCCTGACTTTGCATCACAAACACCCCGCTACAAACGTAATGCGCCCCTTCACCCTAAACCGCCAGATTATTTAACCTCTGGCGGAGTGGAAAACGTGTGATATGGCGCTGGCGATGGAATCGTCCACTCAAGACCCTCTGCACCTTCCCAAACCTGATCCGTCGCAGGTTCTCCGCTTCGGATAGTCTTGATCACAAGGAATAGGAACAACAACTGAGTCGCGCCAAAGATAAAGGCGCCAACGGTCGAAATGCTGTTAAAGTCCGCAAACTGCAGCGCGTAATCCGGGATACGGCGAGGCATGCCTGCCAGACCCAAAAAGTGCATTGGGAAGAATGCCAGGTTCATACCAACGAATGACAACCAGAAATGAAGTTTGGCTAGCGTTTCGCTATACATGCGGCCACTCCACTTTGGCAGCCAGTAATACACGGCGGCAAAAATCCCGAAGATGGCTCCTGGCACCAGTACGTAGTGGAAGTGCGCCACAACGAAATAGGTGTCATGGTACTGAAAGTCCGATGGCGCGATCGCAAGCATCAAGCCTGAGAAACCACCAATCGTAAACAGCACAACAAAGGCTACAGAGAAGAGCATTGGTGCTTCAAAAGACAAAGACCCGCGGAACATAGTCGTTATCCAGTTGAACACCTTAACCCCTGTCGGGACCGCAATCAGCATAGTCGCATACATGAAGAACAACTCACCAAACAGCGGCATGCCAACGGTAAACATATGGTGCGCCCAAACGATGAATGAAAGGATGGCAATCGATGCCACCGCATACACCATCGAGTGATAACCGAACAACCTCTTCCGAGAGAATGTAGGAATAATCTGACTCACCACACCAAAAGCAGGCAAGATCATGATGTAAACCTCAGGGTGCCCGAAGAACCAGAAAATATGCTGGAACAAAACCGGGTCACCACCACCTGCGGCATTAAAGAAACTGGTTCCGAAATGCACGTCCATCAACATCATGGTCACAACACCGGCAAGCACAGGCATTACTGCGATCAACAGGAAGGCCGTGATTAACCACGTCCATACGAACAGTGGCATTTTCATCAGGGTCATGCCAGGAGCACGCATGTTCAAGATAGTCGCGATAACGTTAATCGCCCCCATGATTGAAGAGATGCCCATCATGTGTACACCGAAGATGAAGTAGGTCACTGTGTCAGGAGCATAGGTTGTCGAAAGCGGCGCATAGAATGTCCACCCGAAGTTCGGTGCTCCACCCTCCATAAACAGCGTGCTCAAGAGCAAGCCAAATGCGAACGGAAGAATCCAGAAACTCCAGTTATTCATTCTTGGCAACGCCATATCTGGCGCCCCTACCATCAAAGGAATCATCCAGTTAGCCAACCCGACAAAAGCCGGCATGACCGCACCAAACACCATGATCAAACCATGCAAGGTTGTCATCTGGTTAAAAAATTCCGGCTCAACAAGCTGCAAGCCCGGCTGGAACAATTCCGCCCGGATGGTGAGCGCCATGCACCCGCCAATCAAAAACATTGCGAAACTGAACCAAAGGTACATCGAGCCGATGTCTTTGTGGTTCGTCGTAAACAACCAACGAGCTATACCTTTGGCAGGGCCATGGTGCTCATGCTCATCATGCGTTGGATTATCAATTACCGCGCTCATAAGCCCTCCTTATTTATTTTTATAGTCGACGATGTCTTTCGCGGAAATATTGTCACCGGTATCGTTACCCCAGGCATTTCGCTCATAGGTAATAACCGCAGCAATATCCACTTCACTCAATTGTGCTCCGTAGGCTTGCATCGCCGTACCCGGAACACCATTCACAACGACATCCAGGTGCTTATCCAACAACTTGGTCGCAATCTCACTTCCTGCCAGAGCAGGAAATGCGGGAGGGATCCCCTTGCCATTCGCCTGATGACACGCAGCACAGTTGGTTGCGTAGACTTTTTCCCCACGCTCCATCTGTTCTTCAAGAGTAAAAGTCAACTTGGCCAACTCAGCAGCAGCTTTCGCTTCTTCCTGCTTCTGAGCAAGCCATGCATCGTATTCACCCTGCTCTACCGCACGAACAACGACCGGCATAAAGCCATGATCCTTACCGCACAACTCTGTGCACTGCCCGCGATACACGCCAGGCTCATTGATACGCGTCCAGCTCTCATTGATAAAGCCGGGAATCGCATCTTTTTTGACGGCGAAATCAGGAATCCACCAGGAGTGGATAACATCGTTAGCAGTTATCAAGAAACGAATTTTCTTACCCACAGGAACGACAACTTCGTTGTCGACTTCAAGCAAATAGTTTTCGTTTTTAGCTTGAGCGTTGTAGATCTCTTCTTTTGGCGTTGACAGATTGCTGAAGAAATCCACGCCTGTCCCTAAATACTCATAGCGCCACTTCCACTGATAGCCGGTGATTTTAATATCCACATCGGCATCGGAGGTGTCGTACATTTCAATCAGGGTTTTTGTGGCGGGGATTGCCATGATGATCAGAATGATCGCGGGGACGATTGTCCAAATAATTTCAATCGTCGTATTCTCGTGAAAATTCGAAGCTACCGCGCCCTTACTTTTACGGTGCTTAAAGATCGAATAGAACATCACCCCAAAAACTACTGCACCTATCACGACACATATCCAAAAGATGGTCATATGAAGGTCATAGACAGAGTGACTAACATCGGTCACCCCGCGAGGCATATTCAATCCATATTCTGCACTAACATCCGCTGCATAAATTGCAGACAGCAGCAGACTCAGCGCCATTGCTAGGCGTGATCGCATTACGGGTCTCCACAGATTATTATTTTTGTTCCTGTGAGGCTTCCTACTACTGATTACCGCCTTTAAAGAAGCTCAAGTAACAGTGAATTTATTTTTATTACTCAATGAGTATAGCGATGAATTTTTTAGGTACGCAACGATTTTTTTGGCTTTTTTCTAACCAGCGCCAAATTTATCCCCGGCGCACCAACTTGGGTCGAGAATAAAGATCAGGAAGAACTCTTGGGATCGAGAATTTTTACAGCGGCGACTTCATCCTTCGAAGCCTCGTCTTCAAAGTGATTAACTCGTGTTTTTATTTCATTGGAAACAACATTGGCAACCATGGTCTCGGAAAAGTCGCACGAGACGCACTCGCGCAAGGTTTTTCCCTCTTGCTCGAAGGTCATCAACCGATCCATTTCTCCGCAACGAGGGCAAACTGCGCCTGCGATAAACCGCTTTGTCATACTCTAGATACCCATTTGTTTTAACAAGGCTTGTGAGCTTGGCATTCTACCTCGAAATGCTTTAAACATCTCGCCTATATCACCTGCGCCGCCTCGCTCCAGAATCTGGGATTTGAAACGCTCACCGGTACTTGCGTTAAAGACACCTTCCTCTTCGAATGCCGAAAACGCATCAGCGGACAACACCTCCGCCCATTTGTAACTGTAATAGCCCGCAGCATAGCCGCCAGCAAAAATATGGGAAAAGGCATTAGCAAAGCGAGCAAACTCTGGAACCGGCACAACCGAAACCTCACGCTGAACTTCTTCAATACAAGCCTGAATATCCGTCTCACCAATTTCATATTGGTGGTGCAAACGGAAATCAAACAACGCAAATTCAAGCTGCCTGAGTGTCTGCATTCCGGCAAGGAAACTTTTTGCACTGGTTAGCTTATCGATTAATTCATCAGGAAGAGATTCGCCCGAATCAATATGCTTCGACAAAAACTTGAGCGCCTCACTCTGCCAACACCAGTTTTCGAGAAACTGGCTCGGCAATTCGACGGCATCCCATGGCACACCGGAAATACCCGACACCTCAGGGTAAGAGATCTTTGTTAAACAATGATGTAACGCATGACCAAACTCGTGAAACAAGGTGACCATTTCACCATGCGTTAATAAACTTGGGGCATCCTCTGTCGGAGAGGAAAAATTGCAGACCAGAAATGCCAGAGGGCGAATTTCATCACCCGACTCAGGCATCGTCAGCTTATGACAGGGCGCAACCCAGGCTCCGCCGCGCTTGCCCTCTCGCGAATATAAATCCATATAAATGTACGCTTGTGGCTGGCCATCTCTTTCGATGCAAAAACAACGAGTGTCGGGCACAGGCACCGAAACACCTACAAGCTCTTTGATTTGTACGTCAAACAACCTCTTGGCGACACGAAACAACCCTTCCAAAACAACAGGCAAAGGGAAATAAGGGCGAAG
>DAITOW010000258.1:0-4404 GCA_036833965.1 Oleiphilaceae bacterium | reverse complement strand
GTATTGAATTTAACGGTATAAATCCGAGCAATCAGGCGGCACTTCGCGGAAAACGTAGTGAAGAGCGCCCGGCACAGCAAGCCAACGCAGCGGACGCAAACGCTGAAGCCAAGGCGCCGGCGGACTCGACAAAAGTCAGCCTTTCCACCGCGGCACAAACGATTCAGCAGGTTGAGGCCGATCTCAAAAAGTCCGGCCTTGAGGTTGACAGTCAGCGGGTCGAAGCTCTGCGCACAGCCATTCTTGATGGCAGCTATAAAGTCGACCCTGAGAAAGTGGCGCAAAAAATGCTTGATCTCGAATAGATATAATCTATTCGAGGCAAGCTTATGTCCAACACAGACATTACCAACCGTATCCCCGCTCTCTGCTCACAGCTTAAGTTATTGCTAGAAAAAGACATGTCCGACCTAGCGAACCTCAAGAAAACGCTTGGCGACGAATCGATCGCCCTAAAAGAACGAAACAGCGAGAAAATCGCGCAACTCGCCAAACTCAAGAGCAGCCTCGTAAAACAGGTCGAAGACCGTGCGAGAGCAAAGGTTAAGCTGATCAATGCATCCGGAGCAAAAATTCAGGCCGGCAAGGTCAAGTCGGGCATCGACGCACTCGGTGATGCCGAATTGAGCCAACTTTGGTCTGATTCACTTACTCAGCTTGACGAGTGCAAACAACTCAACCAGATAAACGGATTAGTCATTGAACGGTCGCGTACCCGAAACCAGAAAATCATGGATATGGTTCGAGGCCAGCATACCAAGCCCAAGCTTTACGGTAATAGAGGTGGAGAGCAGGCTTATGCCTCTGCCAACACGATAGCCAAAGCGTAAACTGAACGAATTTCAGTCGAAAACCAGCCTTAGCGTGACCTCTCGCGCACTACGGCTATTTTCATGGCTCTTTGTCTAGACGGTTTAAATCCTAGCCTTTAGGATTTGCACAATAATATTAAACATATCGGCTACGAACTATGCGCGCATTGCGATTACCGCTCTTCTTAACGCTCACACTCCTCCTAACATGCTTCGCCAACGCCAATTCCACACATGGGATTGCTATGCATGGCGACCTGAAATATGGCGCAGACTTCAAGCACTTTGACTATGTCAATCCCGAAGCTCCAAAGGGGGGAACTTTGCGTCTTAGTGTGCGCGCCAACAGTTTCGACAGTTTCAACCCGTTTATTGTCAAAGGTGTAAGTGCAGCAGGTGCCACACAGTTATACGAAAGCCTCACTGTACACTCGGAGGATGAGGCTTTTTCTGAGTACGGACTGATCGCCGAGAAAATCGAAATGCCTGAGGATCGTTCCTGGGTAAGTTTTTCACTAAACAAAAAAGCAACGTTCAGTGATGGCACGCCCATCACTGCTGAGGATGTAAAGTACAGCTTCGAGGTACTGACAACGCACGAGCGGGCGCAACCTTTTTACGCAGCGTATTACGGCGATGTGACTGAACTCCTGATTGAGGACAACCATAAGATCACCTTCAAATTCAAGGATAACCAAAACAAAGAGCTCCCCCTGATTCTTGGACAAATGCCAGTGCTCGCAAAGCATTATTGGGAAAAGGTTGGATTTGGTACCGCAAGCCTTGATATACCGGTAGGCAATGGGCCATACATCGTTTCAAAAGTTGATCCCGGCAGATCAGTTACCTACAAGCGTAACCCGGATTATTGGGCGAAAGACCTTCCTGTCGCAAAAGGAAAACACAATTTTGACGAAATCATCTACGAATATTATGCGGACAATACTGTTGCGCTAGAAGCGTTCAAAGCGGGTGAATACGACTTCCGAACAGAGAGCACAGCGCGAAACTGGGCGACCCAGTATGAAGGCAAATTGTTTGAATCAGGCGAATTGATCAAGGAAGAAATCAAGCACGAACGACCAGCGGGCATGCAGGCTTTTGTCCTTAACAGCAGACGCCCTGCACTGAGTAACCGGGATGTTCGACACGCACTTTCTTATGCTTTTGATTTTGAATGGACCAATCAAAACTTGTTTCATTCCCAGTATCAACGAACCTCCAGCTTTTTCGAAAACTCGGAACTGGCTTCGTCCGGACTTCCACAAGGCCGTGAGCTAGAGATTCTTGGCCCTTACAAAGAGCAACTGTATCCTGAGGTCTTCCAAAAAGAGTTCTCCGTACCCTCTACCGAAAAGCCGGGCTCCTTACGAACAAATCTACGCACTGCAATGCAGTTATTGAATGATGCAGGTTTTCCGGTTGTGGACGGAAAGAGAGTCGATAGCAACGGAAAACCCATAGAGCTTGAATTCTTGATAATTCAGAAAGACTTTGAGCGCGTTATACAGCCATTCTTAAAAAATCTGGAAAGGTTGGGTATATCGGCACGGATCTCTGTGGTGGATACAACACAGTATATAAACCGTCTTCGCGAGTTTGATTTTGATGTCATTGTCGGGGGCGTTCCCCAATCCAATTCGCCGGGCAACGAACAAAGAGAGTTCTGGCACTCCAGCAAAGCCAATCAGCCCGGATCAAGAAATTATGCCGGCATCAGTGACCCTGTCGTAGATGAACTGATTGAACTGATTATCAGCGCACCTAGTCGGGAAGAGTTGATTCAGCGGACACGCGCTTTGGATCGCGTATTGCTTTGGGGCCACTACGTGATCCCAAACTGGTACAATCCGGTAGATCGCATCGCTTACCGCAACACCCTAGCCCACCCTGAAATCACACCTAAATCCGGTGTATTCATTGATGCTTGGTGGTCAAAGAACGCTAAATGACCGCTTATATTTTCAAACGACTCCTGCTTATGATCCCGACACTTTTCGGGATCATGCTCCTTAACTTTGTCATTGTTCAGGCCGCGCCTGGAGGGCCAGTAGAGCGCATGCTCGCGCAAACACAAGGTTTGGACTCTGATGTTCAGGCTCGTCTGGGTGGCGGTAGCGATCAGGTAGCCAATACCAGCTCAGACTCATCAAGTTCTAAATACAAAGGAGCCCAAGGCCTTGATCCAGAGCTTGTTGCACGCATCGAAAAACTGTATGGATTCGATAAGCCAGCGCATGAACGTTTCTGGATCATGATCAAGAGCTACTTAACCTTTGATTTCGGTGACAGTTTTTTCCGCGACAAGAGCGTTATTGATCTGATTATTGAAAAAATGCCGGTTTCGATTTCACTGGGACTTTGGTCGACCCTCATTATCTACGCTCTATCGATACCTATGGGTATTAAAAAAGCGGTGAACGATGGCTCCCGCTTTGATATTTGGACCAGCAGCGTCATTATTGTCGGCTATGCCATCCCGGGCTTTTTGTTTGGCGTATTACTCATCGTTCTTTTCGCAGGCGGTAGTTATTGGGATCTGTTTCCGTTAAGAGGTCTAACGTCCAGTAATTTCAGTGAGATGAGTGCATTTGAGCAAATTATTGATTATCTCTGGCACTTGGTTCTGCCTGTTGCAGCAATTGTTGTAGGTGGCTTTGCTACATTAACGATGTTGACCAAAAACTCATTCCTGGACGAGATAAACAAACAATATGTAGCAACCGCAAGAGCAAAAGGCCTTAGTGAAAAGAAGGTCCTCTATGGTCACGTTTTCCGTAACGCGATGCTCATTGTCATTGCAGGAATGCCAAGCGCCCTTATTGGAATCTTCTTTACCGGCTCAATGCTTATCGAAGTGATATTCTCACTTGATGGACTCGGGCTACTTGGCTTTGAAGCAGCATTAAACCGAGACTACCCGGTAATGTTTGGCACTCTGTACATTTTTACTATTGTTGGTCTCCTCCTAAAGTTGATTAGCGACCTGACCTACGTGTTGATCGATCCACGGATCGACTTTGAGAGTAGAGAATCATGATGCGTATGTTCAACAGCGCGACTTGGTCACCTCTAAACCAACGCCGGCTGGCAAACTTTAAAGCAAACCGTCGCGGCTACTACTCGCTATGGGTTTTTATGGCGTTGTTTATCGCCTCTCTGTTCGCCGAGCTAATCGCAAACGACAAGCCACTTGTCGTCTATTTCGATAACGAGATTTATTTACCAATAAACAACGTCTACCCCGAAACAGACTTCGGCGGAGAATTCGAAACCGAGGCCGATTATCGCGACGAATATGTCATAGAGCTCATTGAAGAAAAAGGCTGGATTCTTTGGCCACCCATCCGCTTCAGTTATGACACGCACAATTATCAATTGGACACACCGGCACCTTCTGCACCGACCAGCACCAACATACTTGGCACTGACGACCAGGCGCGAGACGTTATGGCTCGCGTCATCTACGGATTTCGGATTTCAGTTTTGTTTGGCCTCGCTTTAACCATTTTTTCTTCAATTGTTGGCGTCGCCGTTGGTGCCCTTCAAGGATATTACGGAGGAAAAATTGATTTGATTGGGCAGCGCTTTA
>DAITOW010000257.1:0-4436 GCA_036833965.1 Oleiphilaceae bacterium | reverse complement strand
GAAAAAGAATGAATAGAGGTCAGAATATTGAACCCTTTTTTGCAGATAAGAGTTCAAAAAAATGTCATCAGGCCGATCTTTGGGTCTAATGTAACAAAATGTATCTGCATTATTTGTATGCTTTCTGCGTGCACTTCTCCGGACATCTACTACAATAAAAACTTCAATCCTCCGGTGTATTTCGGAACTCACGTTGTTCAATCCGGTGAGACCTTATACAACATCGCTTGGCGCTATGGACGTGACTATAAAGAGTTAGCGAGCGCTAACAACATCCGTTCTCCCTACGTTCTTTCCATCGGACAGCGAATCAATCTTGAAGTGGACGAACGTGCGTATCGATCCCGCCCCGAAAACACAGTCCAGGCGTCAAAGCAGCGACAAACTGTAACAGAACGTAAATCGCAGCCCGTTTCTGGTAACAAAAGTACAAACAATAAAAAGTCTAATATTTCCAATAACATAAGGTGGGGGTGGCCTCATGTTGGCCTGATACTTGCCAAGTATTCTGTGAACTCACGCAATCGAGATATCAATAAGGGAATTGATATAGGGGGTATCGAAGGCGACGAGATTCGCGCAGCGGCTTCTGGAGAAGTTGTCTACGCGGGGAACGGATTGTTGGGCTACGGTAACTTAATCATTATCAACCACAGCGATCGTTACCTAAGTGCCTATGGGCATAATAAGGTCATTTTGGTCAAAGAAGGCGAAAAAGTAAGCCTGGGCCAACGAATCGCAACAATGGGGCGCAAGGGTCAAAAACCATTACTCCACTTCGAGATTCGCAAGGACGGCCAACCGGTAAACCCGGAAACATATTTGCCACATAGATAAAACAGTCTGAATAATCAGACAGAGTAAACAGCTAGGTTATTCCGGTGGAAGCGGAATAGACAATAAAAAGCGGAGATAGCACGATGGCAGCAGAAAGAGATATTTTATTTGATTCGGATGCGTTGGATTACGAGGCTGAAGAAGAAACCAATGAGCTGGATGATGACGAGCAGGACATCGCTTCGGTCGTTACCTCTATAGACAGTCGCCGCACAGGGACGCGAGAAAGTTCTTCTCACCGTCAGTTGGACGCGACTCAAATGTATTTAAATGAGATTGGCTTTTCGCCGCTCCTGAGCGCAGAGGAAGAAGTTCATTTCGCCCGTCTGGCTCAAAAGGGCGATGAAGCTGGTCGTAAGCGCATGATAGAGAGTAACTTGCGCTTGGTTGTGAAAATTGCGCGTCGCTACGTCAATCGTGGCTTAACCCTTTTAGATTTGATCGAAGAAGGCAATCTGGGTTTGATTCGTGCGGTTGAAAAGTTTGATCCAGAACGTGGTTTCCGTTTCTCTACCTACGCAACCTGGTGGATTCGCCAAACCATTGAACGCGCAATCATGAATCAGACTCGAACGATTCGTTTGCCGATTCACGTTGTTAAAGAACTTAACCTCTATCTGCGAGCTGCTCGGGAACTTACCCAGAAGTTGGATCACGAACCTTCAGCAGAAGAGATCGCTGATCTTCTCGATAAGCCGGTTGCCGATGTTAAGAAAATGCTTGGTTTGAATGAGCGCGTAGCTTCTGTAGACACGCCAATAGGTGTAAACGGCGACAAGTCTCTTCTGGATACCGTTGCTGATGAGAGTGCAGCTGATCCTGCTGAGATTCTTCAGGACAACGACCTGCAGGGTTCCATTGATGGCTGGCTTGATCAGCTATCAGGCAAGCAGCAAGAGGTATTGTCTCGACGCTTCGGTTTGCGTGGCTATAAGATGAGCACGTTGGAAGAGGTTGGCAGTGAAATTGGTTTGACTCGTGAACGCGTTCGTCAAATTCAGGTTGAAGCGCTCAAACGTTTGCGTGACATTCTTGAGAAGCAAGGTCTCAGCGGAGACATGCTTTTCAAATAGTTCGCCTGCGTCCTAACGCATATAAAACCGCTCGCTGATGCTTCAGCGAGCGGTTTTTTTATTCGCCGGTTTTGTCCTTGTACTCGCAAAGATCTTCGATCATACAGCTCGCACATCTCGGCTTTCTTGCGATACATGTGTAACGGCCGTGAAGTATTAGCCAATGATGTGCGTCGACCAGAAACTCCTTGGGAACAAGTCGTAGTAAACGCTTCTCAACTTCCAAAACGTTCTTTCCTGGGGCGATTTTCGTGCGGTTGGCGACGCGAAAGATATGTGTGTCGACAGCCATCGTAGGGTGGCCAAATGCAGTGTTTAGAACAACATTGGCTGTTTTACGTCCTACCCCTGGCAGTGCTTCAAGGGAAGCCCTGTCTTCCGGAACCTGCGAGTTATGCTTCTCAACAAGAATCTCGCAGGTCTTGATGACGTTCTCCGCTTTGGTGTTAAAAAGACCGATTGTCTTTATGTATTCCTTAAGGCCTTCTACACCGAGCGCGGCAATCTGGGCCGGCGTATTGGCTACCGGGAATAGCTTGTCGGTGGCTTTGTTGACCCCTTTGTCGGTCGCTTGGGCAGACAAGATGACTGCAATGAGCAGCTCAAAAGGATTGGAGAAATTGAGCTCGGTCTCGGGTTTTGGGTTCTGATCTTTAAACCGTGTGAAAATTTCTGTACGTATGCTTTTATTCATTACTTAAACAATTCTTGGTGTTTGCTTTTAAAGTCAGCTAGTATAACTATGGAAGCCTTGAAAATGCGGCTATTTTTATGACATTTGAATCGACTGCTTTACGTTGCTCGACTCGTTTCATATCGATAACCATTTTTTAAGCGTTTCAGTTACGTTATATATAGGAATAGGTTATGTCAGATCGAGTTACAGGTAAGGTTAAATTTTTCAACGAATCTAAAGGTTTCGGTTTTATCGAGCAAAATGGTGGCCCGGATGTATTCGTACATTTCAGTGCTATCCAGTCAGAGGGTTTCAAGACTCTAGCTGAAGGCCAGGAAGTTGAGTTCACAATTGGTCAAGGCCAAAAAGGGCCACAAGCTGAGCAGGTTGTTCCTCGATAGGACATAACTCAGAGCAATCCCACAAACCCGCTTTCGCTTTGCGATTGCGGGTTTGTTTTTATTGAACAGTATGTATTCGACATGTCGGTGATAAACAAAAATATTATTCTCGGCGTCACAGGTGGTATTGCCGCCTACAAATCAGCAGATCTGTGTCGACAGCTCAAAAAGGCTGGTGCAAACGTTAGGGTCGTGATGACGCATGGTGCCTGTGAGTTTGTGCGGCCGCTTACCTTTCAGGCATTGAGCGGCGAGCCGGTTTCAACCGAGCTATTGGATGAGACGGCTGAAGCCGGAATGGGACACATCGAATTGGCCAAGTGGGCTGATTTGATTTTGATTGCGCCAGCGAGCGCGAATACCATTGCGCGGCTCGCAAGTGGTTTGGCTGATGATCTCCTTTCGACACTGGTTTTGGCGACTAGTGCCCAGTTAGTGCTCGCTCCAGCCATGAATCAGGCGATGTGGGCTAATCCTCTAACCCAAAGAAATTTGCAATCGCTACGTGCGTGCTATGCAGAACGTCTGAATATTATCGGGCCGGATGCAGGTGAGCAGGCGTGTGGAGACGTTGGTCCAGGGCGAATGTCGGAGCCTATGGATATTGTGGATGCACTCTCATCGGGATCAGATTTTTCAGACATTCGAGTGGTTATCACTGCCGGCCCGACACGCGAAGCGATTGATCCTGTTAGATATATCTCAAATCATAGCTCTGGCAAGATGGGTTTCGCTCTTGCTGAAGCGTTTCGTTCGGCCGGCGCGGATGTGTGTCTTATTGCGGGGCCGGTTTCCCTTGCTGTGCACCCTGATGTGGAGCGTATTGATGTAGAAAGCGCTCTGCAAATGTATGATGCTGCGATTCAGCAGAAAAAAGCAGGTTTTGATATCTTTATTGGTGCCGCAGCGGTGGCGGATTACGCGCCAGTCCAGGCTGCTACTAAAAAGATGAAGAAAAACGATCGGAATTTGGTTATAGAATTGCATGAGAATCCCGATATTATTGCAAGTATTGCGAAGGGAGATCATTCCTCAAGCTTGGTAGTGGGCTTTGCTGCAGAAACGAACGATGTTGTTTCCTATGCTCAGGGAAAACTGGAGCGTAAAGCGCTTGATCTGGTGATCGCTAATGATGTCTCTGATCAAACTATCGGTTTTAACAGCGATCACAACCGGGTAGCCCTGGTGAGTCGGGCGGGTGTTGAGGAGCTTCCCGGAGATACAAAGATTGCTTTGGCAAAAGTGTTGGCAGATCGAATTTATAAGCAACTCAAAGAAAAAAGAAAGAACTAATGAAGCAGCCCTTACAATTAAAAATTCTTGATAAAAAAATCGGCACTGAAATTCCAATGCCTGAGTACGCAACAAATGGATCAGCTGGCCTGGATCTCCGCGCATGCATAGATGAACCTATCGAGTTAAACCCCGGCCAAAACCTGCTGATATAAA
>DAITOW010000256.1:0-4447 GCA_036833965.1 Oleiphilaceae bacterium | reverse complement strand
CGACACATCATCCCGAGCGTTTAAATAACGCTCAAAGTCGGGATGAGTCACCTCAAATGACGAGGCGCCCAGATCAAAACCTACTGCATTTTCGCCAATCGCAAGCCGCTTGGAGGACATGCGGCCACCGGTACCACGAGCCTTGTCGATAAGCAAAACCGATTGCCCCTTGCTTGCCAACTGCCCTGCAACATATGCACCTGCGAACCCGGCGCCAATCACCGCAATGTCAAAAACGCTGTCTCGATTATTTAACGAGTAATCCATCCACACCCTTCCTGCGTAAGGTTAAACGAAGTAGCTATACGGCACGTTCCACTGTTTGGATTGTGCTAATCGAACAAAACCAAGGGACAAGGTCTCGGGCGAGAAAAGATATGAGCGCTTTACCGAAGAGCGAAGCTGAGGTAGCTTTGGTGTCAAACGGAACAAGATTGAGCACTATTGCTCCTTCTAAGGAGAAAGGTTTGACCCAGAAGCAGCCAAATGAGCTGAATGAGTTGTTGTTGAGGATTGCGGAAAGCAAAGACCGTGCAGCATTTTCAGCACTTTTTAATGCGACATCGTCACGCTTGAAGGCGTTTGCGATGCAGTGCGGAGCAACGAGTGCAGATGCGGAAGAGCTTCTGCAAGAATGTATGTTGACCGTCTGGCGCAAAGCGCACACTTTCAAACCTGAGTCTGGGAGTGCGATAACGTGGCTATACACGATTGTCCGTAACAAGAGAATCGATATGGCGCGAAAAGGGCGCCATGAAACGGTTATGTCTGATGATTTATGGTCCGAAGAAGGCACGGAAGAACTTGAATCGGAAGTCGCGACTGAACTGGAAGCGACTTCGGCACGTAAGTTCCTCGAAGTGTTACCAGAAGTGCAGAAACAGGTGGTTTTTAAAGTTTACTTCGAGGGTAAGTCTCATAGTGAGATCGCAGCAGATTTGGATTTGCCTCTGGGCACGATCAAGTCCCGTCTGAGACTCGCGATGAAGAAGTTAGAAAACGTAGCAAAAGAGCAAATGTCATGGCTAATTATCATCCTAATGATGAACTTTTGATGTCCTTCGCTGCAGGGCAGCTTCCCGATGCGCTGGGTCTAATGATCGCTTGCCATCTGGAAGGCTGCGCATGCTGCAATGAGAGCGTTCAGAAATTTGAAGCGCTTGGCGGAGACATATTGGAACAATGTTCTGAAGAATCGGTTTCCCCGGATCTCCTTGAGAAAACTCTGGCGATGCTGGACTCTTCTGAAGAAGAGTCTTCCGTCAGGCTGGAGCGAACGGCATATGAGAACCTGGTGAACATTCCACGCCCTCTTCGCCGTTTCATCAAGAGCGATTTTGATTCGCTGAACTGGAGTGGCCTGTCGAAGAACATTCGTGAGCTCACCCTGGACATCGATGACGGTCGATACACAACGAAACTGTTTCGTATCAAAGCAGGACAGGAATTACCGGAACATACGCACGAGGGCAACGAGTACACCCTGGTGATGAGCGGTTCTTTCTCTGATCGCACCTGTGATTACAGCGAAGGCGATTTTATCCTCGCTGATCAAAGCACAACGCATCAGCCGAGAGCTTCGATGGATCAGGACTGTATTTGTCTCGCTGTCATGGACGCCCCGCTGAAGATGACCGGATTGTTTGGCCGGATGCTAAACCCGTTCTTGCGCTGAGAGATCGATCGTTTGCAGAAAGCCGGCTCAATCGAGCCGGCTTTCTTGTTTCCGGGACGAAGACGACCTTTTCAAACACTAGAACATTCCCCAGAACCATCCCGCTGCCAGGTCATCCTTACAGCCCCAATACTGCTCACCGTAGCGCTTGGAGCGCGCTTCCACTTTCCTGGCGACCTGCTGTAACCAGGCCTTGGATTTGTATGAACCGCGACGGTAACCCCCATGCCCTTCATGGTAATTAAGGTACTGCGCATAGGCGTCCCATTTTGAGACCTTGTTGATCTTTGCGGTTCTGTTCATATACCAACCCACAAAATCGATCGCATCTTCAAAATCGTCCCGCTCGGAAAACATGCTCCCCGCATCATCCTGATATTCGCCCCAAACCGGGGTCTTGGCCTGCGAATAACCATAAGCATCACTGGCACGGCCGATCGGAATAATCCAAAGAAAATACTCCATCGGGGGTTGGGCATCGTACTGAAAACGGGATTCCTGATACATAATCGCCATCGGGATTTGTACCGGCACCCCCCAACGCTCCCGCGTTTCAATCGCGGCATCGTACCAATCGGGATGCTCATAAAAAATATCGCAAATGTTGTCTGGATTCTTTGGTGGGTTCGTCGCACACGCAACAAGTTGCGAAGCGAGCAGAATCGCGAAAACCATTCTCAACATTCAGGAAAACCGCTCCATCTTCTTCGCGATCAGGGTCAAGGCCCGATCGGCTTCGGGAACCAAAGGAGAGAAGGTTTGAAACACATGAAACATATCAGGAAAAACGTCATAAGCGGTATTGACCCGATCAGCCCGCAAGCGCTTTACAAGATCGTCCACTTGCGGCTTGAACATTTCGCTACCTGCAACCTGCACGTAGATTGGCGGAAAACCGATAAAACTCGTTTCCGAGAAATCGCTCACCCGCACAGACTCGGTGTGATTATCTCCAAAACAACCAGACCAGCGCTCCAGCAAAGGCTCTGAGAGGATGTCGTGTTCTGCAACATCCGTTTCCAACCAGTCCGGCTCAAAAGGTCGCACCCAGGGCGAGATCAAAACTGCGCCATCAATTGCGCCACTTCGTCCCTGCTCCTTAAGCTCTCTAAGCGTATTCAAGACCATACCGCCCCCGGCAGAATCGCCCGCCAAAAAGATATGATCTTGTGGGCTTGCCTCATTCAGCACGGCGTCCACGACAGCCAGAGCATCCTGCTGCGGCGCAGGAAACGGGTGCTCTGGTGCAAGTCTGTAATCAACACCAATGACCCGTGCATTGCACAGCAGTGCAAGTTTGGCCAAGGTATAGTGATATCCGTCCACGCTTCCGACAACGTACCCACCACCATGGAAATAGACGATCGTCGGTATGCTCTTTCGCCTCTCAGATTTAGGAATACATTGAAGGCATTTAACCCCTTTTACCTCGATGTATTCGCTATCAACCTTGAAAAGCGCAGGGCCTCGCATCGCCAACAACTTTTGGCAATCACGCAACCAGTCATGGGACTTGGTTAAAGACTGTCTAAGCAATGTTTGAATAAAACGGCAACTCAGCTCTGCGCGCCAGGATCGGGCTGGCAAACTGCCGGGGCGAACTACCATTGAAGAGAAAGCTTTAGAGCTGGCACCAAGAATGTCGATCGATTTTTTTATCATCACTTATAGAATCGTCTGTAATTATTTTTGATGGGCGGTTTGCGGCCCTTTCCAGAATACTAACAATAACAACTGAATTAACAACACCGGAAGCGCTGAAAACAACAATACCGCCCAGCCGAACGAGTACACAATCACACCACTCGACAAGGCCGAGATCGCCTGCAAGCCAAACACAGTAAAGTCATTCACACCCTGTACCTTGAATGACTCACCTTCGCGATAGGACTGCGGAAGCAAACTGGTACCGGACACAAATAATAGATTCCAGCCCACACCAAGCAAGATGAGGCTTACATAGAAGTTGATTAATTCGGTATCAAGCCAGGCAAGAAGAATGGTCAGTCCATAGCAAAGCAGACCACACCACATCATTTTTAATTGGCCAAAGCGTTGAATCAGAATGCCCGAAAAAAACGAGGGCAAATACATCGCACAAATATGCAGTTGGATGACCCACTTGGTGTCGGTCACACTATGCCCCATTAGGTTATGCATGGTAACCGGAGTAGCAGTCATTACATAGCTCATCACGGAATAGGCAATGGCCGAAGACAAAATCGCAACCCAAAATACGGGGTGTGACGCGATCTCGCGAAGTGATCTTGCAGGTAACTGATCCGACTGCTGCTTCGCCGTTTGCTGCCCAGGCCGATACAGCGCAAAGACTGGCAAGCTCGCAGCGAGCACCAGCGCCAATAACAAAAAAGCACCTGCAAATTCCTGCTCCAGCAGGAATCGCCCCTGCTGCCCTAACTCAGGTCCCAGGAACGCCGCGACCAGACCGCCAAGCAGGACAAAGGAAGCTGCGGGAGCATGTTGCTCCGGACGAACACTTTCCATCGCCGCAAAGCGGTATTGCTGTATCGTTGCCAAACCTGCGCCCAAAGCCATCACTGCCGCACAAAAACCCCAGAACGACTCTTCTGAAATAGACCAGGAAGCGGCCAGAGATGCTGCCATCATCCAGACGATATTCAGGATGAAAATCTGTCGGCGACCAAAACGCTGCATTAAACGGGCCGCCGGTATCACGGCAGAAGCCGTACCAATCACAATGGCGGCAACGGGCAAGGTGGCTAGTGCCTTGTCATCGACTAAGTTAGTACC
>DAITOW010000255.1:0-4447 GCA_036833965.1 Oleiphilaceae bacterium | reverse complement strand
TTCGATGCAAAAACAGCGAGTGTCGGGTACGGGCACCGAAACACCTACAAGCTCTTTGATTTGTACGCCAAACAACCTCTCGGCGACACGAAACAACCCTTCCAAAACAACAGGCAAAGGGAAATAAGGGCGAAGAGCCTCCTGATCGATATCGAAACGCTCTTTACGCAATGCCTCGGATACGAAGGCGACATCCCAGGCCTCTAACTTACAAATCCCAAAACGCTCGTTCGCATACCCGGTAAGCAACTCCATTTCCTCAAGCGCCAACGGTTTTGCCTTTTCCAGCAAATCTTCCAGGAACTCCAATACATGTTCCGGACTTTCCGCCATTTTTGGCTCGACGGAAAGACTTGCGTATGAAGGTAAATCGAGTAAATCTGCCTTTTGCTTTCGGGCGCTCATGATATCGACCATGATTTGCTCATTTGCATGCCCGGCCTGATGCCCGTCTTCAAGGGAAGCACGAGTGATAAAGCCCCGATAAAGCGCTTCACGGATTGCACGGTCTTCACAATACTGCATAACAGGCAGATAGATCGTGATATCCAGACCCAACAAGTAGCCCTTACTGTACGATTTCTCTCTCGCGCGCTCAGCCAATCGTTTAAGCGTTGCCTCAGGAACACCAGCGAGCGGTTCTTCACTTTCCAAATACAAAAACCAGGCTTGGGTTGAATCGAGAACATTCTCTGCAAAGCGATTCGTTAGGGCGACCAACTGCTCACTTAGCTGCTTGAACGTCTCTTTTTTATCCGATGGCAACGCTACGCCACTTAAGCGAAAACCGCGCAAGGTATTTTCAAGCACTTTGGCTTGCGCTTCATTCAGAAAATCGGAACTCTCGCTCACTCGCTCATAGAGTTTGTACAATTGTTCATTCTGCGAAATCTCTGAACGAAATCTCGTCAATTTTGCAGATAGTTCATTGTAGGTCTCGCGCAACTCATCATTATCCGCGACCGCTTTTAGGTGTGAGAGAATCGACCAAACATGATCAATCTTGCGACTCGCATCACTCAAGGGCGCAACTGCCGAATCCCATGTAGGATGCTCTTGTGAAATCACATCTGAGAGAATGTTGTTGTACCGGGAGATCAACGCCTCAAAAGCCGGTTTAAAATCTTGTGTAGAAAAATCGTTGAAGGCGGGTAACTGCTGTTCCCGTAATAGCGCTGTAGACATTAAGTCGACCCTGGAACTATATTGGTCTTAGGAAAGGGAATTGAAACATATTACAGCGCGCTTTCCCTGTAGCAATTCACAAAGATTGGAAGAATGCCATGAATTCTGTTCGTAAATACCTGGAGCATACGCCGAAATTGGGGGAACGCGTATTTGTTGACCCCTACGCCCTTGTCCTTGGCGATGTAGAACTTGGTGATGACTGCTCTGTATGGCCAATGGCTGTAATTCGCGGTGACATGCATCGAATCCGCATTGGAAATCGCACCAGCATCCAGGACGGATCTGTTCTGCACATCACCCATGCCGGCCCGTTCAATCCGGATGGCTATCCTCTTACCATCGGTGACGACGTCACCATTGGACATAAAGCCTTACTGCACGGCTGCCACATCGGCAACAGGGTTTTGATAGGGATGGGCGCAGTCGTAATGGACGGAGCCATCGTTGAAGATGAGGTCATTATTGCAGCAGGCAGTATCGTCTCGCCCGGCAAACGACTGGAAAGCGGGTACGTCTATCGCGGCAGTCCGGCCAAGCAGGCGCGCGCCATTAGCGACAAGGAACGTGATTTTTTCACCTACAGCGCTAAAAACTACGTAAATCTCAAAGACAAGCACCTGGATGACATGAAAGCGCAAGGGCTACTTTAAGCTTCATCCACAAAAAAAGAGCAGCGTTTAGCTGCTCTTACTTGATGACAATTTTATCCTTAACCGGCACCGTGCGCTTTTAGCACTTCCAAATAAGGTGCTGCCTTTCCAAAACCTTTAATCCGCTCAGGAAGCGACTCACCATCCGTGTTTTTTGCATTGATGTCTCGCCCCGCCTCTACAAAGAATGGTACGAAACGAGCAAAAAACTCAGGAGTCATGTATTGATATGCTTCTTTCAAGACATGGTAGTCTGGCGCTGTGTCGTCTTGAGGTTTTAAATCCAAAAAGCCCTTAATACGCTCATCACTCCACTCTTCACCTTCTACTTTGGGCTGACTTGGACCACTCATTCACTACTCCTGACATCTGTTTAACTGATAAGAAAATTAAAAATTGAAGCCAACTGACTGACACTCGGGATCATAGATACTGATTTCAACGCGCCTGTTTTTCGCCCTATTCTCAGCAGAATCATTGGGCGCAAGAGGATTCGTCTCTGCACGACCAGCAGCAATCACACGATTGGCATCTATTTTATTATTAAATATCAATTGGTGCACGACACTCACCGCACGAGCAGCGGACAAATCCCAATTTGAGCGAAAACGATTCGATGTCACAGGCAGATCATCGGTATAGCCCGAGACAACAATCTCGCCCTGACAGGTCGCCAATACATTCTCGATCTTTTCGAGAATCGGAAACATCTCTTCTTTAATTTCTTCGCTTCCAGAAGTAAACGTCGCATCTTGTGAAAAGCGCACAACTACCTTTTCCGAATCAAAACTCACATTCAGTGCATTGGAAATGATTTCAGTCTCCAGCTCCTCGACCAGAGTCTCGGTGAGCTGCTCAATATTCGGGTCGATGCTCATGACATCCGCTTCACCCTCAGACTGCTCCAGCATCTCCAGCTCCTCTTCACCGGATTCCTCTTCAAACTCTTCAAATTCCTGCTCAAGATCTGACATCTCTTCAACAGGTGGAGCAGGCGGTGGTTCTTCTGCAAAAATAATCTCTCCACCCGCTTTTCCGGAACCTTGAAGAAAAGACGGACCAAAAGCTTGCGCGAGAGACTGCGCCATCATCTCGTACTTGTGCAAATCCATCTTGGAAAAACTGAGTAGAAGAATAAAAAAAGTAAGGAGCAACGACATTAGATCTGCGAAGGTGACTATCCAGCCCCCGCCACCATCGTCCTTCTTTTTCCTCTGAGGTATCGCTTTCATGACGAAAACTTACTCTTCTTGGGAGACAGCGGCCTGCTGTTTTTGAGAAAGGAACGATGAAAGTACTTCTGCAATGACCTTCGGGTTCTGACCTTTCAAAATATTTTGCACACTGGTGATCACCAGCACCATGTTGCGCTGCTCTTCGGCAGCTTTCATGCCCAACTTTTCCGCACATGGAATCGCTATCAACTGCGCGATAAATGCACCGTAAAAGGTGGTAAGCAAAGCAACGGCCATCGCGGGGCCAACAGAAGAAGGATCGGACATCGCATTCAACATTTGCACCAAACCAACCAGGGTACCTAACATCCCCATGCCCGGTGCGGTCTCTGCCATGCCCTTAAACACCTTTTCAGCCAACTCATATCGCTCAGCCCTTTGCGAGAGATCCTGAATGAGAATTTCTTCAATAAATTCGGGGGGATGCCCATCAATACAAAGGCTGATACCTTTTTTCAGGAAAGGATCTTCGATCTCCACATTCTCAAGACCCAAAATACCCTCTTTGCGAACAATCGTTGCAAGTTCACGTACCTGGGTAATCAGAACGACAGGGTTCTCAGTCTTGTCCAAAAAGACTGTTGAGAAAGCGAGTTTGAAAGCGTCACCGATCGTGCTCAAGCGAAACTTGATCAAAGTGATGAACAAGGTACCCATGATAACAATCCCCAAACCGGGAATGTTTACGAAATCGAGGATACTGGAATTCAACAAAATTGCGCCGACGATGACTGCGGCGCCCGCTAGCATCCCGATGAGGGTCGCTAAATCCATACTAAAACCTGCGTTAGTAACGTTTCTTTCGTTTGCTTATCTAAGCGCCGCAATGCAGGCTGACGTGTCCGGCCGGATATTTCTCCAAACGCGAAATGCCTCAGCGGCCTGCTCCACGAGCATGCCCAAACCATCCATAGTGTGGCCGGCACCATGCTCTTTGGCCCAGCGATTGAAGACGGTTTCCTCGCTCCCGTACATCATGTCGTAAACATACGTCGCGTCTGAAAAAATCTCTGGCGATATATTCGGGAGCTCTCCTGAAAGGCTAGCAGAAGTTCCATTTATCACCACATCAAATGCTGTATCCAAAGACTCGAAATCTTTTGCGAGAAGCTCACAGCCACACTCCACTATTTCGGGTCTCTGTTTATATCGGCCGACAAGCGCATCGGCTTTAGAGAAAGTTCGATTGGCCAACACCAACTGCTTCGGCTTCGCCTGAAGAATCGGTAGCAAAACCCCCTTGGACGCCCCACCAGCGCCAAGCAGCAACACACGTTTCGCATCAAGAGCAACCCCGTAATTCTCCTGCAGGTCTGTCACAAGACCACAGCCATCAGTGTTGTCTCCGTGCAGCTTGCCTTCCTTCATGTACAG
>DAITOW010000254.1:0-4462 GCA_036833965.1 Oleiphilaceae bacterium | reverse complement strand
TTTCATAGCAAGTTAGCCAGTAGCAGATATGCCTACCAATCTGATCTATTGTTTTTTCAATACTTTACCCCGCTATTAAAAAGCAGCTCGTCAAAGCACGTTTTAATCGCAAGTTCACCGTGGTAGCATTTAATACTACCGAGACGTTATAGGTAATTTTATGGCAATGGTGAAAAAAAGCATTACGTTGACAGACCAGCAAAATGACTGGTTACAATCTCAAATTAAAAAAGGACTTTATGCGTCTGATAGCGAGATTCTGAGAGAACTCATTCGGGAGAAACAGGAAGCTGATTTGAGTGAACTGCGAATACAGGCAGTTCGATCAGCTCTTGAAGAGGGTGAAGCAAGCGGTATAAGCGAACGATCTCCTGAAGACATCAAAAAAGCAGTCTTAGCTAGTCGTTCATTGGATGCTTAGTTACCAAATAACGAAGGCGGCAGAGAAAGATTTAGAAGCGATTCTGGACTTTGGGATTGAGCATTTTGGTATCGATGCTGCGATTCAATACTATGAACAACTAGTCTTGAAGTTCGATGAAATTTCCTCATCACCAAAGCGCTTTCCATCCAGAGGCAAAATAGGAGAAGGCTATCGTATATGTAGTCATCGTTCTCACGACATTTACTTTTCTGACTCGACGGAGTTTGTTTTGATCATTCGGATACTTAACAGACGGAATATTGAAGTGGCTATTCATTCTGCTATTAATAACATTTGATAGCTCGATAAGTCCGATTGGAGTGAAGGCATTAAAGGAAAATCTTTTCGCGCTATGCCCCCCTTCTCTAACAAGGCTCACATAGCCAAGGCATTAAATTCCAACCTGGGCTTTCGTATCGAACAATCAACAAAGTGCCGAATGATTCGTTTGTTGCCGTGATCGCCATACGAGAAGCTTGTCAGCTTAATCACTGCCTAGTCCTCAAACAAGCACCGCATCGATCACCCTCAACATCACATAACCGTAGCCTATCGTTGCCGGAAGGAAGCCGATCAGGATACGCGCCTTTTCGGCAGCGGTTTCGGGATTTGCCATTTTTGGCTTCATCGCGAGAACAATAAAGCCGAAGGGATTATAAAGTGAGCCCAGACAAAGCAAGACAATCGCCCATGCGGGTAGCGCAAGTTCCAAATGGGTACTCAAAAAATAGGAAATCACCAAAAGACCGAACATCAGCAGATAATCGATGTGCGCCCTGATTAGCTGATGCGTTGCAGGAAAAATGCGTTTGAGGGGCGCGATCTTCAGATAAAGAATCAATGACGCGAGCCACGCGAGCCCAAGCGAAACCAGCATGCAAATCGCTGCGGTAATAAGTAGTAAAGACAGATCCAGTTGCATAGGTTCAAACCCTTTTTCCAAGTTCGCGTTTGTTCTTATTTTATTGAGTGCTCGACAAGTATGACAGTGCAGCACCCGTCAAAACAGGGTTTGATTGTCCTGTGACTGGATTGGATTGTTCAGCATGCGTTCTGCATGCTTAATCATGCTGCAGATCATCGGGCACTGGAAAATCAGGCTTCTGAGGTTTAGGCCGCGCACGACGACGGAATTGTTTGAGCTGGAACACATAGGCTAGAACCTGCGCGACAGCGACATACAAGCCGGAAGGAACTTCCTCACCGATCTTGGCGTTGTAATAAATTGATCGCGCCAACGGTGGAGCGGCAACGATCTCGACGCCATGCTCTCGAGCGATTTCCCTGATCTTCATTGCGACTTCGTCAACACCTTTCGCTAACACAATCGGGGCGTCATCCCGCTCCGGTTTATAACGCAAAGCAACCGAATAATGTTCTGGGTTGGTAATTACTACATCCGCCTGCGGAACATCCTGCATCATACGACGCTGGGATATTTCACGCTGCAACTGTCTTACCCTGCCCTTAACCTCGGGCTTACCTTCTGTATCTTTGTACTCGTCCTTGACCTCTTGCTTGGTCATTTTCAGATTTTTCGTATGCTCGTAGACTTGAAACGGAACGTCGACCGCGGCAATCAAAATCATCGTGCATGAGAGAAAAAAGAAGGTCCAACCCAGAATATCTGCCGCGTGTACCATCGCAGGGATCGTTGCCTGGTTGGCAATACCGAGTAATTCTTCTGTTTGAGTGCGCAGTAAAATAACCGCAAAGAAAAGCACAACGCTAACCTTGGCTACAGCTTTCGCGAGCTCTACCAAAGCCTTTAACGAAAACATTCGCCCCAAACCTTTGATGGGATTCATTCGACTGAATTTTGGGGCGATTGCCTTAGCGGAAATCAACCATCCACCGAGCGCAACCGAGCCGGCAATAGCTGCTATAAACAACAGGATCATCAACGGCATGATCGCGACCATCGCTTCGCCCGCTGCATCCCGCAGGTGCAGTGCCATCTGGTTTTCATCAAAAATCACGTCACGCGGCAGATCAAAGCTGTGCTTCATCACTTCGACCATCGCTTCACCGATTTGAGCGCCAAAGATTAAAAGCCCACCAGTACCGGCAATTAATAACAATGCGGTATTAAGCTCTTTCGAGCGGGCAACCTGCCCTTCCTCCTTGGCTTTTTCAATGCGCCTGGGGGTGGGCTCCTCGGTTTTTTCCTGACTGCTGTCGTCGCCTTCTTCTGCCATGCTACAAGCCCTGCATATCTCGAAGGAAAAGGAAGGTATTGGTACTGAAAGCATCGAACTGCGGCAACAAGCCACTGATACTGACCCAGACTATAAATAAGCCAAACAACATACCAATGGGAAAACCAAGCGAAAACACATTCATTTGTGGCGCCGCCCGGGTCATGATACCAAACGAAAGATTAATGATAAGCACCGCCGTGATCGCAGGCAATGACATCACCAGTGCCGAGGCAAACAACCAGTTAATGCGCATTAAAAAGGCCCACAAATCTTCGCGGGACACTGAATCAGGCCCGATGATCTGAGCTGATATTGGCCAGGCCTTAAAGCTTTCAACGACAACTTCGATCATCACCAAATGACCATTCATCGCCAAGAAGATAAGCGTGACACACACCAGAAAAATCTGTGACAACACCGGAACACTCACACCGTTAGCAGGGTCTACCATTGAGGCAAAGCCAAGACCCATCTGCATGGCAATCATTTGGCCGGCGACCACGAACAACTGCATTAGCATAACAAACATCAATCCCATGAGGGTGCCAATCAGGATCTGCTGCAAAGTGATATAAACAGATGTAAACGACAAGGCATCCACTTCCGGGACGGGGGGAAGCAAAGGCACAACGAGCAGAGTTACGGCAAAGGAAAATCCGATTCTTACGCGCATGGGAACAAGTTGCGTTCCGATGACCGGAATAACCATAAAAAAGCTGGCAATTCGAAACAAAGGCCACAACCAACCCGCAACCCAGGCCGATATCTGCGCATCGGTAAAGACCACAGCTAGCCTATCAGGATCGGAATGTTGTGAATAAGCCGCTCAGCAAAATCAATGAGCTTTTGCATGATGAACGGCCCCGCCAGGATCAGAACAATGAGCGTAACAAGCAAACGGGGTAAAAAGCTGAGAGTTTGCTCGTTGATCTGTGTTGCTGCCTGGAAGACGCTGACCACAAGACCAATAAGCAAGCCCGGGGTGAGCACCAGAGCTACAAGTAATACAATCAGGTAGAGCGCTTCACTCACAAGGTCGATCGCAACGTCCGGCGTCATGACTCCTCCCCTAAATCCCAAAGCTCGCGGCGAGCGTGCCCATAATAAGCGCCCAACCATCAATCAGCACAAAGAACATAATCTTGAATGGTAAAGAAATGATGATCGGCGAAAGCATCATCATACCCATCGCCATAAGGATACTTGCCACCACCATATCGATGACGAGAAAGGGCAAAAACAGGATAAACCCAATCTGAAATGCTGTTTTCAGTTCACTGGTTACGAAGGCCGGCATCAACACCCAAAAAGACACCTCTTCCGGCGAATCGGCAACCTCCCCGGAAATACGCATAAACAGGGCGAGATCGTCTTCACGAGTCTGTGCCAACATGAACTGACGGAACGGGATGCTTGCCTGCTTCACGGCGTCGAGTGGCGCCAGTTCTTCATTCATGTAGGGCTGCACCGCCTCAGCATTTACGCGTTCGAGTACCGGCGACATAATGAAAATCGTCAAGAACAGGCTCAAGCCAAGAATGATCTGGTTTGACGGCGTTTGCTGGAGACCCAAAGCCTGCCGAAGAATAGCAAAGACAACGATGATGCGAGTAAAGGAAGTCATCATCATCAACATCGCTGGCAGGAATGTCAGCGCAGTCATCAACGCCAATACCTGCAGCGTTATAGAGTAGGACTGCGAACCGTCTTCATTGGTTACTAATTGCACCGCAGGGATACCGGTATCAACTGCGAAGGCGGAAAATGGCAGCAAAAACAGGGAAATCAGTAACAAGAAACTGCGCATTATCATTTACTATCGGGGTCTTCGGCCGGA
>DAITOW010000253.1:0-4523 GCA_036833965.1 Oleiphilaceae bacterium | reverse complement strand
ATGTGTATAAGTGAGAGGTCCTGGGTCATGCTGTTGTCTCCTACATTCTTGATGAGGCGCATCTTCTGAATATATGTATTGATCCGCGTTACTGGGGTAAGGGTTTTGGTCGATTTTACTTGCGTCGACTTATTGATGTGGCAAAAGAAAGAGCGTCCCAAATGTTTTTTCTGGAAGTTCGCGCATCGAATACAGCGGCGATTCACTTGTATCATTCTGAGGGCTTTAACGAAGTAGGACTTAGAAAGGGCTATTATCCTGCCCATGGTGGTCGGGAAGATGCGATATTAATGACGCTGGACCTTTCAGTTTATGGTTTGGATTAAAAACTTAGTAGGAAATTGTTCTTAAGCAGAAAATAAAAAGAGGACGCAGGGCATGTTAGGAAATCTATCTTTTGAGCAGTTAAAGCAGGCGGTTTCGGAAGGTGATATAGATACCGTGTTAGTTTGTCTTGTCGATATGCAGGGACGATTGATGGGTAAGCGTTATCAGGCCCAGAACTTTATCGAATATTCCTATCAGGAAACGCATTGCTGCAACTATTTGCTTGCAACGGATCTTGAGATGGCCACGCCGGAGGGGTACGCATCGACTGGTTGGTCACAGGGTTATGGCGATTATGTGATGAAGCCGGATTTGGAAACGTTGCGGCGCATTCCTTGGCTCGATAGCACTGCTATGGTTCTGTGCGACGTTCTTGATCATCACCACAAACCTGTTCCCCACTCTCCCAGACAAGTACTTAAAACTCAAATAAAGCGCTTGGAAGCACTCGGTTATCAATTAAAAGCAGCAACGGAGCTTGAGTTTTTCATCTTTGAGAAGAACTTTGATGAGATTCGCAAACAGGGTTTTAGGAGCCTTGAACCCATAAGTGGCTATAATCAGGACTACCACATTTTTCAAACTTCGAAAGAAGAGAGCATCATGCGTCCGATTCGCAATCACCTTGTTGGTGCGGGCGTTCCGGTTGAAAACTCCAAGGGTGAGGCCGAGAAGGGGCAGGAAGAGCTAAATATTCGCTATGATGAGGCGCTGCTTTGTGCTGATTACCACACGATAGCGAAGCATGCGACGAAAGAAATTGCCTGGCAAAACGGGCATGCGGTCAGCTTTATGCCAAAGTGGGATCACTCGATGGTTGGTAGTGCAGCTCATGTCCATCAGTCTCTCTGGAAGGAAGAGCATTCTGTGTTTTATGACGCTTCAGATTCTCTCGGGATGTCGGATGTCATGCGTCACTATTTGGCGGGTTTGTTGAAATATGCGCCAGATTACACTTTGTTTTTGGCGCCTTATATCAACAGCTATAAGCGTTTTATTGAAGGTACATTCGCACCAACGAAAGCGGTCTGGTCGATCGATAATAGAACGGCTGGCTTTCGTCTATGCGGCGCGAATACGAATGCGGTCAGGATCGAGTGCCGCATTGGTGGCTCAGATATCAATCCATATCTGGCGATTGCCGGCCAGTTGGCTGCCGGGATAAAAGGGATTGAGGAACGATTGCAATGTCCTGCGCCTCTCATGGGTGACATTTACGCGGAGGAGCAGGCGCCGCATATACCACACACTTTGCGGGAGGCAATCGAGACTTTCAGAAATTCCGAAATGCTTAAGGATGCAATGGGTGAAGATGTTGTTGCGCACTATACTCATACTGGCGAAATTGAGCAGAGAGAGTTCGACAAAGTTGTCACTGACTGGGAGGTTGCCCGCTATTTTGAACGATCTTAGCGCTTGGAAAAATACAAGCTCTTCGTTTTGCAGGAAGCAGGAATAGAAAGCTATCGCTGTTGGCGTTAGCGCATTTAAAGCTTTTAGATTCAGAGGTCCGATATTTATGTCCGAATCAAGAAAATCACTACAGTGCATTAGTCCGATTGATGGGACTGTTTACGCCGAGCGACCCGTTGCGTCAAAGCATGAAGCGTTGGCAATAGTGGAGAGAGCCCGAACCGCACAGAAAAAATGGCGCGAAACGCCGTTGGATGAGCGCATTTCTCTAGTCCTTAAATGTGTTGAAGTGCTCGGAAGTAAAAACGACGAAATTGTTCCTGAGCTAGCGCACATGATGGGACGCCCTGTTCGATATGGTGGCGAGTTCGGCGGTGTTAAGGAGCGAACTGTTTACATGTCGGATATTGCGCACGAGTCTCTCAAGCCTCTGGTTATTGAAGACAGTGATGCTTTTGAGCGTCGAATCGTAAGGGAGCCGCACGGCATAGTTTTCGTTATAGCGCCTTGGAATTATCCTTACTTGACTTCCATTAACACGATTGTACCAGCCTTGATTGCCGGTAATGCAGTTATTATCAAGCACGCTACTCAGACCCTGCTTGTGGGTGAACGGTTGGTTTCAGTGTTTGCTGAAGCTGGCCTCCCGGAAGGCTTGTTTCAAAACGTTTATTTGGATCATGCAACGACCGATGAGTTGATCAGGGAGCGGTGTTTCGATTTCATTAATTTTACGGGTTCTGTGGGCGCCGGACGCTCGATTGAGCAAGCAGCTGCTGGCACTTTTGTAGGTGTTGGGCTGGAGCTTGGTGGAAAGGATCCTGGCTATGTGATGGATGATGCCAATTTGGATGCTGCAGTTGCCACCTTAGTGGATGGTGCTATGTATAACTCTGGGCAGTGTTGCTGTGGAATTGAGCGTATTTACGTTGCCGAGAATCTTTATGATGATTTCGTCGCCAAAGCTGCGCAGGCGGTATCTGCCTATAAGTTGGGTAACCCTCTGGATCCGGAGACGACCATTGGGCCGATGGCAAACAAGCGCTTTGCTGATGAGGTGCGGGCACAGATCAGTGAAGCACTTGCTGATGGAGCCAAAGCTTTGATTGATCCCGCGCTATTTCCGGAGGACGACGGGGAAAGTGCATATTTGGCTCCACAAATACTTGTTGATGTTAACCATGATATGCGGGTCATGCAGGATGAGAGCTTCGGTCCGGTAGTCTGCATCATGAAGGTTAAGGATGACGACCAGGCGATCGCTCTTATGAATGATTGCCAGTTCGGATTGACCACATCCTTGTGGACAGCGGATTCAGAACGCGCTGCGAGAATCGCGGCTCAGCTGGAAACCGGGACTGTATTCATGAATCGTGCAGATTACTTGGATCCTGCTTTATGCTGGACGGGTTGCAAGGATACTGGTCGTGGCGGAACGCTTTCGGTCATCGGCTTTCAGAACCTAACCCGGGTTAAATCCTACCATTTCAAAAAGGTTCTTTAAGTATGAGTATCGAGAGTTTGAAGGCAAACTGGAGTTACCCGACGGCTATTCGTTTCGGCGCAGGCCGGATTAGAGAGCTGTCAGAGGCTTGCGCATCTCTTGGTATCACCAGGCCATTGTTTGTAACAGATGCCGGTCTGGCTGACTTGCCGATTGTCGCAACTGCTCTCGATATTCTGGATCGTGCGGGGCTGGGTCGCGCTGTATTTAGTGATGTTTATCCTAACCCGGACGAGCTCAGTCTCGAAAAGGGGCTGGAGGTATATCTGGCTGGCGATCATGATGGCATTGTGGCTCTAGGTGGTGGTTCAGCGCTTGACTTGGGTAAAGTGATTGCCTTCATGTCTGGTCAGACTAGGCCTGTTTGGGATTTTGAAGATGTCGGAGATTGGTGGACTAGAGCTGACCCCAAAGGGATTGCCCCCATTATCGCGGTGCCTACAACAGCAGGCACCGGCTCTGAAGTCGGTAGGGCGGGAATCCTGACCAATTCAGTTGGTCATGTGAAAAAAATCATTTTTCATCCGAAGATGCTGCCTTCCGTCGTAATCTGTGATCCCGAGTTAACGGTAAGCCTTCCTCCGGTGATTACAGCCGGAACAGGGATGGATGCATTCATCCATAGTTTCGAGGCTTTTTGTTCACCGTTTTACCATCCTATGTCCCAGGGCGTTGCTTTGGAGGGAATGAGGCTTGTAAAAGAGAATCTTCTGCAGGCGTATACGGATGGAGCCAATCTTGTTGCCAGGGGGCACATGATGAGTGCCGCTGCAATGGGCGCGGTTGCGTTTCAGAAAGGTCTGGGTGGTGTGCATGCCTTGTCTCACCCTTTGGGGGCGGTTTACAACACTCCACATGGTATGACTAACGCGATTGCTCTGCCAACGGTTCTTCGCTTTAATCGCCCTGCTATCGAAGATCGGGTAAAAAGTCTGGCAGCCTACCTAGGAATAGAGGGCGGATTTGACGGCTTTTATGACTGGGTGATTGAGTTTTCACTCGCGCTGGATATTCCTCAGAAGATGTCGGCTCTCGGCGTGGATGGGGAACAGTTGGATCTATTGGCAAAAATGGCGGTGGAAGACCCCAGTGCTTCTGGTAACCCAATTCCTCTGACGGTTGAGATCACCAGAAAGTTATATGAAGAGCTTATATAGCTAACTGAGCTGCATCCTTTTTGCGTCTCAAGTTGAACTATACGGGCTTTTTGGCAAACTGTTTTATTGCTGCCATTCATTTCGGTAGAATGCCGCATCGTTTGAGATGGGGGCGTGCCTGC
>DAITOW010000252.1:0-4525 GCA_036833965.1 Oleiphilaceae bacterium | reverse complement strand
GAATGCGCAACACTGGATTAAGGATGTCGAGCACATTCTTGGTTTGTTGCAGTGCCGCCTGGAGAAACGCGAAAGTGACTACTCAATATTGTTTGAGTCGGTACTTGAGCTTGGTGGCAGTACGGTAGATTTGAGCGAAATCCGCAAGAGCATTGCGGACGAAAAGCGCGATGACACCAAGAAGGCGATTGATAAGGAATGGGAAGAAGAAGAGGTTACCTTCGGTTCCGAATCCCTGGATAAAGCCTGTGATACAGCCAGTCGCAAGCCAAGTGAGTCGCAACGTCGCGATTTGGATATTCCTATTAATTGGGTGGACTTCAATGCGAATCCATCCGAGCCAAAACAATATGTAGAGGGGATGTAATCATGGACTACATAAATAACCTACTGTTTGGCATCTACCCCTATATCGCGCTTAGCGTGTTTGTATTGGGGTCGATCGTTCGATATGACCGGGACCAATACACCTGGAAAACAAGCTCCAGCCAGTTGCTTGAAAGCAAGCAGTTGCGCAAGGGCAGCAGAGCGTTTCACATTGGTGTGATCGCGGTACTGGCAGGCCACTTTGTTGGCTTGCTCACGCCACATGTTGTTTGGGACGTATTGGGTATTTCTGCGGCGACCAAACAGCTGATCGCAATGGGCATGGGTGGGTTCTTCGGTTTGATTTGCTTTTATGGCATGACCATCCTGATCAAGCGCCGCCTGTTTAATGAGCGAGTACGTGCGACCAGTTCGACCATGGACATAGTGATTCTGTTGTTGCTTTATGTGCAATTGATTCTTGGGTTGTTGTCGATCTTTGTATCGATGGGACACTTGGACGGACAGGAAATGCTCAAGCTCATGAGCTGGGCACAGAACGTCGTGATCTTCAACGGCAGCGCTGCAGCCGCAGCGATTGCGGAAGTGCATCCAATCTTCAAATTGCATGTATTCCTTGGCATGACATTGTTCCTGGTGTTCCCGTTCAGCCGTCTTGTGCATGTTTGGAGCGTTCCGGTGAAATACGTTTCACGTAACTACCAGGTAGTTCGCGCCAAAGTCTAGATTGGTTTCGTTCTTTACCCCCCGCGAAAGCGGGGGAATTTGTTTTGATTGATTTGATTAATTTTCTAAATGGTTGAGGTCGCTGTGATTCGCGTAAATAACACCACCTTTGATGACAATGCTATTGTCGCTGAGATGCAGTACCATTCTGCAGAAACCCATACGCAAGCCAAGAACAAGGCCTGCGAAGCCCTGATTGTTGCAGAGCTGGTGAAACAGCGTGCCGTAGATTTAAATCTTGCTGTTGATGAGTTGGCAACGCAGGATGAGGCGCTCAATCGCTTGCTCGAAAAAGAAATCGATTTTCCGACGGCCACCGAAAGGGACTGTCGAACGTACTTCGAAAACAACCGTCAGAAGTTTACAAGCTCTCCTCTGGTGTCGGGGCGACATATTCTTTTGGCTGTACCTGCAGATGAACCAAATGCACGTTCGGAAGCGCTGGAGCAGGCGAGAGCCCTGATCCGTGAGTTGACTGGCAATTTAAATGACTTTCCAAAACTGGCGGCGCAATATTCACGTTGTCCTTCAGCAAAAACCGGTGGTCATCTTGGTCAAATCTCTAAAGGGCAAACGGTCCCAGAGTTTGAACGCCAGTTATTTCAGTGTGAAGCGGGTTTGGTGGAAGCACCGATCGAAAGCCGTTATGGGGTGCATGTTGTCCAAATTGATCATAAAGTAGAAGGTAAGCCCTTGCCTTATGAAGCAGTAGAAAAGCGTATTGCCGAGTATCTCAACGAGAAAGTGAAACGCAAAGCGATTGCCCAATATATTCAGCAACTAATAGCCCAGGCAGATATCGAAGGCTTTGACATGCACGTGTCTGAAAGCCCCTTGATGCAATAAACGAGTTTTAAAATTTATGAGTCATGAGCAACTTAAATACAAAGCTGTGTTTACGCTCATTATGTCGACGCTCATGTCTGGTATTATGTCGCTCGTGGTCACTCTGATGAATCTAGGTTTTGAACAAGGTTTCGGGTGGCCCTGGATTGAGGCATGGGTGTTTTCTGTGCTGATTGCAATCCCGACCATGTTAATGCTGACGCCCTTGGTCGACTGGCTCGTTAAACATGTCCTACCGACAAAAAAATAAGGTAATAGATAATGATCTCGAAGTTTGAGGATTTACTTGGCTATGCAAAGGAACAGGAAGACGCGCAACGGCTGTTGTTCCTGTTTGCAAAGGCTAATATCGCTCGCAAATCACGCAAGCGTGATGAAAAATCGGGCACGCTTGATGCGGTTATGTGCGTCGATAAATTACCGGAAGAAGTTGCGGACTTTGCAAGCCTTGTAGAAGAAGCGGACTCAATTACCAAAGAATGGGATATTGTGTTTGTCGCCGGTTTGAGTGGTAAGGGCAATGTGCCTCCAAGTACCGAAGAGGCTGAACCCTATTTGAACCAGATGACAAACGATCTGGTGAGTGGTCAGAACATTGCCCGCTACGTTGTGTTCGATCGCGATAACCAAACGCTCACCATGCAGGCATCGTAACAACTTTCTGATAACTTTCTGATCGGCGGGATAAGTCTCTCTAGCGAATGAGCTTGGCCATTTCCTTGCTATCGGTGTTATCCATTTTCGACAGGGCCGCCTTAACACCGGCTCTGTTCCCCTCCGGTTGATTTTGGCTCGCCTTCAACTTCCCGCTCAGCTTTTCGATCCTGATCTCAATACCGACGATTGCCTGTATCAGTCGATCTGTGAATTCTTCCGGAGCGTCACTGACAGACCAGGGCTCTGCCATACCCGATTCATGCTGATTCGTCAGGTTGTTGAGATGCTGTTTTAGCCAGTTCTGATCCTGCACTACTTTGGCAATGCCTTCGGCATGCACCGCCAAATAGTTCCATGTCGGCACGACGCGTCCGTGTTCTGCTTTGTTTGGATACCATGAGGGCGAAACATAGGCGTCTGGCCCCTTGAAAACAGCAAGCACTCTAACCCCTTCAGCGCCTTCAGCCACTTCCAATCGTTTCCAGACAGAATTGCTTCTGGCCAAATGGCATTGAAGATGGAGCAACGAGTTGTCGTCCGAAGAACTCAGGTGAAACGGGACATGATTAACCTCGATGCCTTCATCATCCGCAATGATCAGCATGCCGAAGCCGTATTCGCGAATATAATGCTGAAGCGCTTCAGGATTTTCTTCCCTGAAATGACTGGGGATATACACAAGCTACCTTCCTAGACGTTGTCGGAGGAGAAAGAGCATAAAGGACCGTGCGCCGAAAGAGTAGGGGAAAGGCAGCCGAAAGAGTTGTAGTGGCACAGTTAATTTGGCCGCCCTATAAAAGCAGAATAAGCCACCGTCATCACGCCCTCAAAAGGCCAATCTAAACCGTGTCGGAACATTGTCTTTGTGAGAGAAGCGGGGAGTTGCTTGGTCGCAAAATCCGCGACTTGATTCGGCCTATTTTGAGTCCGTGGCAACTATGTGACTGATTTCTTCTTATCCTGTCGGCGGCGGCCGACGGCGCCCAAAGACTTTTGTCTCTCCAAAGGTCTTTGGATGGCCCAGTCCAGCCTATCTTGCCTAAAGGCAATTCACCTTCATCTAAAGGCGACCCGAAGCGCTGCGCGCTCGACGGGGTTTACTCTTCGTGCAAGCTCAGTTTGTGCATTACCTTTGTGAGACAAGCAGACCTCAACGACGCAGTAAGTTTCGCAAACTATTAAACAGAAGGAGACAAGATCATTGCTCTAGATGTGGCAGCCGCTTAGAATGAAGCGGACTCTAGCCCGTCAGTCACAAAAAGAAGATTGCTAAGATCGGCTGATATAAAGTGCTTGAGCGAACAACTCTCCTAAAAAGGGTTTTATGGGGCACGGCTTCTATAAAACAGACAGTTGTATACAAGGAATGTTAGAGATGAAATTACTCTTTTTATTAGCGATATACGTTGTACCCATAATTCGATTCTTTCGATGTATTTTCTCAATACAACTAAAAAGAAAGATTCAAAACGAGTCACTTTTTCAAATAGCTTGCTTTATATATGGAATCCTTGCATTCACAAGTGTTGGAGTTGTTTTTACTATCGCCACATTAGGTCGTGGCGGGGCAAGCGGGGTGCCTTTAGCGTTTTTGCTTCCCGTACAGACCATTCTAATTATTTTGGCCGAGGTTTTGATAGCTAGATCAAAGATGAGCGGTATGGCAACCATTAAGACTAGGAAATTCCGATACCCTAAGATAAAACCCGTAATCGTCTCAGATGCTAATGGTATTAAGCTACTCAAAGAATCTGAGTTAACATACTGTTCTGAAGAAAATGGACGAATAATCAAAACAGGGTTCGATAAAACTCGCTCTAAATTTTACTTTCTAGTATCAGACCAAGACGGTGACAATGAAGAAAATCATTACTTTTCAAACTATGAACTTATGACTAACGAACTTTGTAAACAAACAGGATTAGTCATTCATGATTTTCTCAAATGAGTAATAGAGATACCCTAAAGG
>DAITOW010000251.1:0-4539 GCA_036833965.1 Oleiphilaceae bacterium | reverse complement strand
CATTTACTCTCGGAGTCTTCGGCCGGACTTTGCTTCAAAATTGTCTGCAATTTTTCTGCAAATGCACTGGTGGTTTTCGCCTGTTGAGCCTCGCTATCAGCCACAGCTTTTCGAAGCTGATCCTCACTGAAATGATGTAACAAGGAAATATTGTGCGGAGTTGCGCCAATAAGAAACTGTTCACCCCGTACCTCTACGATGGCGACCCGCTCTCTTGTACCCACAGCAATCGCAGAAACGATCTTGAGATCTCGTCCGCCCATTCCGGTCAAACCGGAAAAACGCTTCACCATCCAGGCAATAATCAAGATGCAGATAATCATGCCGAGCAAGGTTAATAAAACAAAAGGCCAGTTAGATGCTTCGGAAACACTGACCTTTTTCAGGGGCATCGCGGTTTTATCGTTTATGGCGCCCTCTAAGGAGGCTATTGGGTTATTATCAGCTGAAGGTTGTTTATCAGCTGAGGGCTCCTGATTAGCTGAGGGCTCTTTATCAGCTGAAGGCTTTTGATTAGCTGATGGCTCTTGATTGGCTGATGGCTCTTCGCCAGCAGAAGAAGCGGTAGTTTGCTCGACAGTATCGCTTTTAGCAGCGGGCTGATCGCTCGCCTGTGCGGAGAGACAAAAAACAGCCAACAGCACGATTAAGGCGAAGCGCATCATCAAGGCCTGCTACTAACTCAAACGGCGAATACGTTCGGTCGGACTCACAACGTCAGTCAAACGGATACCAAACTTGTCATTCACCATCACTACTTCGCCATGCGCGATCAGTGTACCGTTCACCAAAACGTCAAGCGGTTCACCCGCCAAACGATCCAGTTCCACAACAGAGCCCTGATTAAGCTGCAGCAGGTTTCGGATCGGGATCTGTGTCGCACCAACTTCCATCGAAATGGTAACCGGGATATCCAGAATCACGTCGAGATCGGGCGTGGCACCACCACCGGCATTAATGCCTGCGGTCGCCTGTTGGGCACCTGAAAAGCTTTCAAGAGGTGCAGCCTGAATATCACTTTCGTCAGCGTCAGCCCCTCCTCCAAGAGCTTCCGCCTCCGCCATGGCTGCCGCCCACTCGTCTTCTACGTCGTCACCGGCGTCGCCCGACTCTTCCATTGCAGCTTCCCACTCAGAAGCCAGCTTTTCGTCTTCGCTTTGCCCTTCGTTCGGGGTTTCGTTATCACTCATGCTCATCTACCAAGTTTGTGGCCGGACCGGGCCGATTCAGTTTTTCCTTAATCAATAACGCAAGCGAGCCATTTTTTTGCCCTAACTGGGCGCGAAACATTGGCACCTTGTTCGCGCTTACCACCGCATATTCCGGCATGTCGACGGGGATAATATCGCCCGCTTTCAGATTAGAAACTTTTCGGAGACTAATTTTGTTTTCGAGGATCGTTGTATTTAGCGGGACACTTGCATCAAGCAAGTCGTCACGAATTGTATTGGCCCAGCGCTCATCAACATCATCAACGTCACTTTGCACACCTGCGTCCAACAGTTCACGCATAGGCTCAATCATGGAATAAGGCAACGCCAAATGCAGATCGCCGCCACCACCGTCCAGCTCGATATGAAAGGTGCTGATTACCACTACCTCACTCGGGCTCACGATGTTCGCCATCGCCGGGTTGACTTCAGAATTAATGTACTCAAAGTCGACCTTGAAAACGGCATTCCAGGCCTCTTTCATGTCAATAAAAACCTGTTGCAATACCATCTGCACAACTCGGTTTTCAGTAGGAGTAAATTCACGCCCTTCAATCTTGGCGTGACGACCATCGCCGCCAAAAAAGTTGTCCACTAGTTTAAAAACGAGCTTGGCATCAAAGATAAACAGACCCGCACCACGCAAAGGTCTCATCTTCACGATATTCAGACTGGTCGGCACGTACAGCGTATGGATGTATTCACCGAACTTCATGATCTGGACACCGCCTGTCGAAACGTCAGCGTTGCGTCGCAGCAAATTGAACAAACTGATCCGCGTATATCGGGCAAAGCGCTCGTTGATCATCTCAAGCGTTGGCATCCGTCCACGGACTATGCGGTCCTGACTTGCAAGATCGTAGGAGCGGACACCGCCCTCGGACTGTTCGTCCTCGGTATCTATGTCTCCGTCGTCTACGCCATGGAGTAGCGCATCGATTTCGTCTTGAGAAAGTAAATCTTGCACGGGTCGCTATTAACCTATTCCAGTCACTGAAATTACTGCATTACAAAATTAGTGAAGTACACCTCTTCAATCAGTGCTTCACCTTCCGCTTCAAGTACACCATTTATAATATTGAGGCTCTCTGCTCTCAACGCCTCTTTACCTTCAACAGTCTGAGCCAATTTAAAATCTACACCGCCATACAGGATATTGAGCTTGGAACGTATTGATGGCATGTGGTACTCCACCGCGTCCAGCGCCGTTTGTTCCCGACTCATGACACTCAAGCTTACTTGCATGTATCTCTGCTTGCCGTCAACAGAAAGTGTCGCAAGCACTGCCGGTTTTACCTCAAGGTAGATCGCGGGGGCTACAACAACCTCTGCCTCTGCAGCACCCTCTTCGCTCTCTTCACCACCCATCAAGAAGAAGGTCGCGGCACCAGCCACCCCTAATACCAATACAGCTAAAGCAATGATAATAATCAGCTTTTTCTTTGACGACGGTGCCTGTTGCTCTTCGCCTTCCTGCCCGCCTTCTACTTCATTCTTGTCTGCCACGTCAAAATCCCGTCAAAAAAACAGTTAAATTACGGCATATAGGTCTTGCAGCAATCTACATGCCAACGCGCCTGCCAGACGCTTTGAACTTAAAGATAGTCTCCGTAATCCGGACACGCTAATCTGCTAGGAAGTCTAACCGATTAATTCGGCAAAGAAGCCAAGGTTAAACAAGAGTAATATCAGCCGCCTGCCTTTGTCTTAACATGCTCAGGCAGCTGATCAATGAAAGGAAGAGTCTATACGTACGCGTCAACGAGTGTGCTTTCAGCACCTGTTGATCTTGAACTTGAGCGGGATTCACCATCCACGACATCCGATGCAGAAGCCATTGCCGAACGATGACCTAGAGATTCACCTCCGGATTGGCCCTGTGACTGGGTACCGGAGTCTTGCGCAAATGCTCCTCCACCGGACTGACCATTTTCAGACTGCCCGGGATTATTCAACATTTCGCGCAAACGATGGATATTTGCTTCGAGCAATTCTCTCACGCTCTGGTTCTGACTATTGAAGCTGATGGAACTTTGCTCAGCACCAATCTGAATTCGCACGTCAATTGGCCCCAAATCCGCAGGGTTTAAATGCAACTCGGCGGTCTGGATATTTCGGGCATTCATCCACATCAACTTCTGCCCTAGCTGGTTTGACCATTCAATATCATCGACCGGAAGCCCAAGTGAGCTGACATAAGGTCTTACCCCATTCTGTCCCGGCGTTTCTACAGCTTTTGCATCAGCTGCCCTTGTCGCAACGGACGCCGCTTCCGCCTTGAGCACACCTAGTTCTGTAGCGTCAGAGGATACATTTCCCCGGCCAGCCTGAACAGATTCCATGGCAGCCTTGAAAAGGCTCTCGGACTCGGCCTGCATGCCATTAATCGAGTCACCAAGAGTTTGTCCATCTGCAGCCGCAGCGCTCGCCCCGGCTCTATTAAATCGTGCGTTACCGTTCGCAGCAGCCAATGCTGCCTCGTTTACCTGATCCATCGCGTCAGTATTCGCGGCCTGAGCCTGAGGAGGCAAGCCGTCCAAACCGACACCCACTGCACCGGTCATACCGGTAAATCCTGCAAGGCTACCCTGACCAGGAGCCGAAGTACTGCCAGTCAACAAGTTATCCGCTGCAGGACGCCCCGCTTGCGGAGAAGTTTCAGGAGCATCAACACTTGTGGCTGCTTTTGCTGCAAGATCGGTCAATTTTGCATTTGCGGTTTCAGACATAGAGGTATCTGCCTGAAGCACGCCATTAATTGCAAAACCAAAATTTCCGGCACCAACGCCTTTCACTCCAGCGTCACCTTGTGCCTGTGCGGACGTCAATGAACCCGCGCGAGCTGCCGCTCCCGCCAAAGCTTCAGACGAAACCTGCTGCCCTAGAACAGAGACTCCTTCACCCAAACCTGCTTGCAAGACGCCTAGGCCGATACCGTCACCTTTTGCTCCCGATGCAGCAGAGATAGCTTGCTGAAGCGGATTCTCTGCGCCTCCAATAGTGTTAAAGCCATTCAGGACGCCAGGGCTGGCAGCCAACGCATGCCCGGAACCAGGCTCAGAAGGTTTGTTAGTCGCAGCCTTCGCAGAAGAGACTGCACGATTCTCTGCAGCCGGATCTGGCAAGCCATTGCCGTTTTCTGCCGGCAAAGCCTGATCATCATCAGGCATGGTATTTCCGCTTTTCGAACCTATCCCAGTCGCATTATTGCCAGAAACATCCTCTACGCGCTCCTGCGCTGACGATGCTTGATGTTGGTTGGAGGCAGGGGCATCTTCCGAGGGAGACACATCACGACGCTCGTTCACAGTATCGTCACGAGTTATTG
>DAITOW010000250.1:0-4568 GCA_036833965.1 Oleiphilaceae bacterium | reverse complement strand
GTTTTCGCGGTATTCAACGATAGCCTGTGCTTTTTTCAGACCGATGCCTTTGAGGGTGCTTGCGATGGTTTCTGCATCGGCAGTGTTGATGTTGACTTGTGTTACGCTGGCAACGACAGGGTCCTTTTCTGCGCTATGCGCGGTATTCGCGTGTAAAAACAAAACGACGACTAACGATAGAAAAGTGATTGAAAGAAAAGATTTGAAATTGAACATATACTGCTCCTTGTAATGAATGTGAGAAAACACATGGAGCAGGGCGGAAAGTCTTAAGTAACTTGCCGCTCGGTAGTCAGGGAATCCTTCCTCTGATTTTGTTTCTGCATCCATGCGTTGTAAATAGTAGCTTTGCCGATGAGGCTTGTAAACCAGCCGCAGGCAAATCGGCAGTATTTAGTAATGCGGGGGTGGTGGTTCCGGTTCATCGCCCTCATTACCTGACTTAACGTCGTTGAGGCTTTGTTTTAGAAGCCTGTTAGCAGCCCAAAGATCCAGAATCTCTTTGTCTTGACGTGCAACCATTGCATTGAGCGTATCGATCGTGTCTTCTTGAAAGGCGAGTTTAATCTCGAGTTCTTCCAGTTTTCTGGCCAGGTCGTTGTGGTCGGGCATTCGATTGCGTCCGTAACAAATTAGGAATGCGAGTATAACCTAGAGCATGGAGCGTTTAACAAGGAATGTTTCGGATGCACAAGGCTATTACCGATAGAGTTCTAGTCGCGCTCCGACTGCGTGCTTGCGCTGTGCGACTGATTCGCAAATTCCCGAGTCTGCTTGTCAGTTGCAACGACCACATCCGGATGCTGGCTCTGGTTTTGTATGTAAAAATAAGAGGATGCAAGTGCAATCGCGAGAGTGCTATAAATCAGATTGCGAACGGTGAGTTTTTTCATGGGCAGCGGTTCTCGTCCAGATCTTTATTTTTTTTATGCATTAACCTCTATACTGAACTCTGGGGTTAAACTGCTGCACCTTGATAAGAAAATGATAAGGCATCTTGTTTTGACTCGTCCATTAACCTTTTATTGTTTTATGCGTGCTCTTTATACCCAAAAATTTTTTGAGGACCGAAACCTATGAAGCAATTGTTGTTGATTGCTGTTATCGGGCTAGTCACCTTTTTCGCCATTGATCTTGTTAAAAGCACTGCTCCGAGTGCATCTCGAGGCGCAGGGGTTGGGGTGCGCGCTCTTCAAGTTGAAACGGTGTTCGTTGAGCAGCGTGATCTTGCTATTGAAATAGAATCCTTTGGAAATGTTGAGCCAGGGGAGGGCTATCGTATTCATGCACTCGTTTCGGGACAGGTGCTTGCGAAGTCATCTGCGTTCAAGGATGGAAATAGTGTAACTGTGGATACGGTCTTGCTGGAACTTGATCGATCAAGGTTTGAAGTGGCCTTAGCCAATGCGAAGGCTGACTATTCCGCTGCGTTGCTTGCGTTAGAGGATGAGCGTGCCAGAGCGGAACAAGCTGAAAGGGATTGGTCCAAGCGTGGCCCTGACCTGAAAGCCAAAGATTATGTGTTGCGTAAGCCGCATATCGCTGCAGCAGAGGAGCGGGTGAAGTCAGCAAAGACCTTGTTGGAGATAGCAGAACTCGACCTTGAACGCACCTCGGTTAAGGCCGGTTTTAATGGTGTGATTCGTAATGTCTCGGTTGAGCAGGGCGCTTACGTCAACACGACGCAAGAACTTGGCAGTGGTTTTTCTGATGAGTACGCAGAACTAAGGTTGCCCGTAAAAGCGAGCGATCTTGCCTTGCTCGGCGGTTCCAATATCGCCAGAGACGGTCTGGATTTGACGTTGGAGATTTATAACACCCTGCCAGGAGAGGCCGAGCAATGGCCAGCAACTTTTGAACGCGTTGAGTCGAGTATCGATGCGCTCTCACAACAAGTGACCCTGGTTGCGCGGATCGATAAACCCTTCTCCAGGGGTGATCGAATACCACTGCTACCTGGCCAATATGTGAAAGCAAAGATCATCGGGCAGGAATTGAAGGGTGTGGTGTCCGTACCAAACGAACTGATTTATCAGGACCGCTATGTTTACGTTGTTGAGGGTGAGAACAGGGATAGCCTTATCCAGCGGACTGTTGAGATCTTGCACCGCACCGATCGTGAGAGCGTCTTGAAGAGCGGGTTGCAAGCAGGAGATGAGCTCGTAACAACTGTGCTTGGTGCATTGCCGACCGGTACCAAGGTGCAGGTTGCAAAATGATCGAATGGTTCGCGCGTAATAGCGTTGCTGCAAACCTACTCTTGATCACCATTGTGCTGATCGGTCTGGGCTCTCTAAAGCTCAATATTCCCCTTGAGGTTTTTCCTTCGGTCGAGCCCCGAGTCATTCAGGTAACCGTCGCAGTGCCGGGAGCCCTACCTGCTGATATTGAAAAATCCGTGGCGATAAAAGTAGAGCAGGCGGTCCAGGATCTTGAGGGAATCGAGCTTCTTAGCAGTTCGTCGAGTGAGGGCGTTGCTTCTATCCGAATACAAGTTGATGAGCGTTATGATGCCCGCACTCTTTTGTCTGACGTCAAAAACCGTGTAGACAGTATCAACAATCTTCCGAGCGATGCAGAACGCCCGATTGTTTCCCTACCCGCGCGTCAGCGTGAGGTGATAGGTATCGCGCTTTACGGTGATTTAAGCGAGAGGGAGTTGCGTCTTGAAGCAAGTCGTGTTCGCGACGATTTACTTGCGATGAATGGAATAAGTCAGGTCGAATTGGATGGCGTGAGAGAGTTTGAAATCCATATCCAGGTGACCGAAGAGGCTCTGCAGCGTTATGGGTATACGCTAAATCAGTTGGCTCAAAAAATCCGCGAAAATTCGATTGATATCTCGGCTGGTACAGTGCGAACTGACGGCGGTGATATTCTTCTGCGCTCAAGCGGGCAGGCTTACGGTAAAGCCGAGTTTGAGGCTATTGTCGTCGATAGCATGGCGGATGGGAGAAAGGTCAGGCTCGGGGATGTCGCGACCGTTCTTGATGACTTTGAGGAAGTGGCATCGCATACCCGGTTCAACGGTAAGCGCGCAGCGTTGGTTGAGGTATATCGGGTTGGCGACGAGAGCGCGATTACGGTTGCAGACTTGGTGAAGGACTACGTTGAGGCGCGTCAGGCCGAGTCATCGGATTACCTAACGATCACCACGTGGAGGGATCGATCCAAGATCGTTAAAAAGCGCTTGCAAACCCTGACGAACAACGCCATTCAGGGCGGTATATTAGTGCTGCTATTGTTGACCTTGTTCTTACGTCCAGCGATCGCGTTTTGGGTCTGCGTTGGTATTCCTGTGTCTTTTATGGGGGCATTCTTTGTCATGCCGCTGTTTGGTGTGACCATCAACATCATCAGTTTATTCGGCTTTATCGTGATTTTGGGTATCGTGGTCGATGATGCGATCGTCACGGGCGAGAATATCTATGCGCACCTTAGGAAATCCGAAAGCGGCATTGAAGCCGCGATCAACGGTACCAAGGAAGTCGCCGTGCCCGTCACCTTCGGTATTCTGACAACCATCGCTGCTTTCTTGCCTATCGCATTTATCGATGGTGTTCGCGGGCAGCTGTTTGCTGCGATTCCAGTTGTGGTCATTCCTATCCTTGTGTTTTCCCTGATTGAGTCAAAACTGATTTTACCCTCACACCTGAAGAGTATTCGTGTTGATAGCACTGCATCAAATTCCGGGTTTGGCCGTGTTCTTGTTTTTCAGGAGCGGTTTGCAACAGGTTTTGAGGAATTTGTACTCAAGTATTATCAGCCCTTGTTACGAGCGGTAATTCAGTATCGCTACGCTTGCCTTGCTTTTGCAGCATGCTTGTTGATTTTGCTGAGTACCTTGCTCGGTTCGGGTTGGATAAAATTTATTTTCTTTCCAAAAGTTCAAAGTGAGGTCGCGCGCGCTTCTCTCGCAATGCCCGCCGGCACGCCAGGCGAAGTGACCGATCTGCACGTTCAGTTTATGCTTAAGCAGGCGCAAGCTCTGCAGGCGAAGCATATAGAGCCGACAACCGGTGAGTCAGTGATCGAAAACATTATGGCAACAACGGGCTCAGCAGGCGGAAGCAGTGGGTCCAACTATGGCCGTGTGATGTTTGAGATAACGCCGCCGGAAGATCGAAGTCTCCCGGTTACGAGCAGTGAATTGGTTAATGAGTGGCGTCGCCTTGTTGGTGATATCCCGGGAGCTGACTCCATTAGCTACAGGGCTGAAATCGGCCGGGTGAGTGATCCGATTGACATTGAGCTTCGGGGGCAAAACTTTACGACCCTGAGTGCGGTTTCTGAAAAAATTAAAGCAAAACTCAGGGAGTACCCCGGGGTTTTTGATGTTCAAGATACCTTGTCAGCCGGAAAACAAGTGTATGAGATCGAGCTAAAGCCCGTCGCTTATATACTCGGACTAACACGTCAGCAGGTAATTGCGCAGGTTCGACAAGCTTTTTACGGCCTTGAGGTGCAGCGGATTCAGCGTGAGCAGGATGATATCAAGGTAATGCTGCGCTACTCGCTGGAGGAGCGCCGAAGCACCAAGAAACTCCGTGACTTGCTGATCACAACAC